>CAZXJW010000021.1:1144-4446 GCA_964641005.1 uncultured Rhodocyclaceae bacterium | reverse complement strand
TGGACACGCTGTTCTACAACCTGCACGACGCCGAGGAGCGCTACAGCGCGGTGGACACCATCCAGCGCGCCCGCAACCTCTACCTCACGGCCGGCACGGTGCTCTACTCCACCTTCGGCCGGCCCATGCTCACCATCGTGGCCGACACCTGCGGGCGGCACGACACCCTGGGAGGGGCCTGCGCGCAGGAGAGCAACACGGTGCGCTACGCGCTGGACAAGCGCTTCATGCACGCCTGCCGGGACAACTTCATGTCCGCCATCTGCCACGACCACGAGCACCACCTGGGCAAGCGCGACATCACCCACAACATCAACTTCTTCATGAACGTGCCGGTCACCCCGCAGGGCGGCCTCACCTTCGCCGACGGCATCTCGGATGCCGGCAAGTACGTGGAACTGCGCGCCGAGATGGACGTGGTGTGCCTGATCTCCAACTGCCCGCAGCTCAACAACCCCTGCAACGGCTGGAATCCCACGCCGGTGCGGCTGCTGGTGTGGGACGCGTGAGAGACACCGTCGTCCGCCTTCCCGCAACTGCCGCGGCCGCCTGAGGCGACCGCACCGCCGGAAACCGACCCGTGTTCGACAAAGTCCTGATCGCCAACCGCGGCGCCATCGCGTGCCGCGTGATCCGCACCCTGCGCCGCATGGGCGTGCGCTCGGTGGCCGTGCACTCCGAGGCCGACGCCCAGTCGCTGCACGTGCTGGCCGCCGACGAGGCCGTGTGCATCGGCCCCGGCCCCGCCGGCGAGAGCTACCTCCAGGGCGACCGCATCCTCGAGGCGGCGCGCGACAGCGGCGCGCAGGCCATCCACCCGGGCTACGGCTTCCTGTCGGAGAACGCGGCCTTCGCCGAGGACTGCGCCCGTGCCGGCATCGCCTTCATCGGCCCCACGCCGGCGCAGATGCGCGCCTTCGGTCTGAAGCACACGGCGCGCGAACTCGCCGCGGCCAGCGGCGTTCCCCTGCTGCCCGGGACCGGCCTGCTGGCCGACGCGGGACAGGCCCATGGGGAAGCCGCGCGCATCGGCTACCCGGTGATGCTCAAGAGCACCGGTGGCGGTGGCGGCATCGGCATGCGGCTGGTGTGGGGCGAGGACCAGCTCGCGGAGGCCTTCGCGGCGGTGGAGCGACTCGCGCGCGCCAACTTCAAGGACGCCGGCCTGTACCTGGAGAAGTACGTGGAGCAGGCGCGCCACATCGAGGTGCAGGTGTTCGGGGACTCGCACGGCCGCGTGCTGGCCCTGGGCGAGCGCGACTGCTCCGCCCAGCGCCGCAACCAGAAGGTCATCGAGGAGACCCCCGCGCCCCACCTGGCCCACGCCACCCGCGAGCGGCTGCTGGAGACCGCGGTGCGGCTCGCCTCGGCGGTGGGTTACCGCAATGCCGGCACGGTGGAGTTCGTGCTCGACGCGGCCACGGGCGAGTTCTGGTTCCTGGAGGTGAACACGCGCCTGCAGGTGGAGCACGGTGTCACCGAGCAGGTCACGGGCATCGACCTGGTGGAATGGATGGTGAAGGAGGCCGCCGGCGAGCTCGATCTCGCGGGCTTCGTGCCCGAGTCGAAGGGCGCCTCCATCCAGGTGCGCCTGTACGCCGAGGATCCGGCGAAGAACTTCCAGCCCGCCAGCGGCCCGCTCACCGAGGCCGCCTTCCCCGCCGAAGCGCGCGTGGAGACCTGGGTGGAGACGGGCGTGGAGGTGCCACCCTTCTACGACCCCATGATCGCGAAGCTGATCGTCACCGGCGAGGATCGCCCCGCGGCGGTGAAGGCCCTGCGCAAGGCCCTCGCGGCCACGCGCCTGGCGGGCATCGAGACCAACCTCGCCTACCTGCGCCAGGTGGTGGCCGACCCGGTGTTCCAGGAAGGCCGCGTGGTGACGCGCACGCTGGGCCAGTTCCACTATCGTCCGGACACCGTGGACGTGCTCGTGCCCGGTGTGCAGACCACCGTGCAGGACTGGCCGGGGCGGATCGGATTCTGGGACGTGGGCGTGCCGCCCTCCGGGCCCATGGACGCACTCGCCCTGCGACTGGCCAACCGCCTGCTCGGCAATCCGGACGGCGCTGCCGCGCTGGAGTGCACCGCCAGCGGCCCGACGCTGCGCTTCAACGCCGACACCGTGTTCGCCCTGGCCGGGGCCGACATGCAGGCGACGCTCGACGGCGCCGCGGTGGCAGCCAACGCGAGTCACGCGGCGAAGGCCGGCAGCGTGCTGGCCCTGGGTGCCGTGCGCGGGCCTGGCCTGCGCGCCTACGTGGCCGTGGCCGGCGGCTTCGACGTGCCGGCCTACCTGGGCTCGCGGTCCACCTTCACGCTCGGCCGCTTCGGCGGCCACGGCGGGCGCACGCTGCGCGCCGGTGACGTGCTGCCGCTGGCCACGCCCGCGCGCAGGCACGCCCCGGCCGCGCTGCCGGGCGCGCTCGTCCCCGCGCTCACCCACGACTGGGACATCGCCGTGCTGTACGGTCCCCACGGCGCGCCGGACTTCTTCACGCCCGGGGACATCGACACCTTCTTCGCCACCGCGTGGGAGGTGCACTACAACTCCTCGCGCACCGGCGTGCGGCTGGTGGGCCCGAAGCCGCAGTGGGCGCGGCGCGACGGCGGCGAGGCGGGGCTGCACCCCTCCAACATCCACGACAACGCCTACGCCATCGGTGCGATCGACTTCACCGGCGACATGCCGGTCATCCTCGGCCCGGACGGCCCGAGCCTGGGCGGCTTCGTGTGCCCGGCCGTGATCGTCGAGGCCGAACTGTGGAAGGTGGGGCAATTGCGCCCCGGCGACCGGGTGCGCTTCGTGCGCGTGGACCGCGACTGGGCGGCGGCCGCCGTGCACGTGCGCGAGAAGGCCATCTCGGCGCTGGCGCGGCCCGCAAGCCGGCCTGCCGCGCTGTCGCGTCCCGCGGGCGCGGTTCGCACCGCCGGCTCGCCGCGGCCCGGCGTGTCCTCTCCCGTGCTGCACACCGCACCGGCCCGCGACGGCCGCCCCGAAGTCGTGATCCGCCAGGCCGGCGACCGCTACCTGCTGGTGGAAGTGGGCCCGCTGGTGCTCGACCTCAACCTGCGCTTCCGCGTGCACGCGCTCATGCAGGCGCTGCAGGCGCAGCGCATCGCGGGCATCACCGATCTCACGCCGGGCATCCGCTCGCTGCAGGTGCACTTCGATCCCACCGTGCTGCCGCTCGCCCGCCTGATGGACGCGCTGCTCGCCGCCGAGGCGCGGCTGCCTGCGGTGGAGGACATGGTGGTGCCCACGCGCATCGTGCACCTGCCCCTTTCCTGGGACGACCCGG
>CAZXJW010000021.1:0-1134 GCA_964641005.1 uncultured Rhodocyclaceae bacterium | reverse complement strand
GGTTGAAGGCGCTGGAGCGGGAGCTGCCGGACGCCGAGGACATGCGGGTGCCGTCGCGCATCGTGCACCTGCCGCTGTCGTGGGACGACGGCGAGGCCCGGCTGGCGGCGCGCAAGTACATGGAGCTGGTGCGGCCGGACGCGCCGTGGTGCCCGAGCAACATCGAGTTCATCCGCCGCATCAACGGCCTGGATTCGATCGACGCGGTGCGCGAGATCGTGTTCGGCGCGAGCTACCTGGTGCTGGGCCTGGGCGACGTGTACCTGGGCGCGCCCGTGGCCACGCCGGTGGATCCGCGCCACCGGCTGGTGACCACCAAGTACAACCCGGCGCGCACCTGGACGCCGGAGAATGCCGTGGGCATCGGCGGGGCCTACCTGTGCGTCTACGGCATGGAAGGCCCGGGCGGCTACCAGTTCGTGGGCCGCACGGTGCAGATGTGGAACCGGCATCGCGCCACCGCCGACTTCGCCGCCGGCAAGCCCTGGCTGCTGCGCTTCTTCGACCAGATCCGCTTCCACCCCGTGAGCGAGCGCGAGCTCGCGCGCCTGCGCGAGGACTTCCCGCTGGGCCGTCACCGCCTGCAGGTGGAGGAGACCACCTTCAGCCTGCGCGACTACAACGCGTTCCTGGCGCGCGAGGCGGGCTCGATCGCGGCCTTCAAGTCACGCCAGCAGTCCGCCTTCGAGGCGGAGCGCGAACGCTGGCGCGTCGCCGGCCAGGCGGAGTACGCCTCGGACGCGACCGTTGCGGCGGCGGCGACGGACACCGAGCTGGACCTCCCGCCCGGCGGCCACGCCGTGGCCACCCAGGTGGCGGGGAACGTGTGGAAGGTGCCGGTGAAGGAGGGCCAGACCGTGGCCGCGGGCGACGTGCTCGTGATCGTGGAGTCCATGAAGATGGAGATCCCCGTCACCGCGCCGGCCGCCGGACGGGTGCACCGGCTGTTCTGCCGCGAGGGGGCCACCGTGAGCGCGGGGCAGGACCTGGTGGTGATCGCGGCCTGAGCCCTGCCGGGCGCGGCGATCGCGTTCCGGCGCATGACTCCATCATGACGTCCAGGCGTCCGGGAAATGGTCCTTATGGATCATTTCCATGACATCCGTGCCGGCGAGCCTGGTCATGCCGGAACAT
>CAZXJW010000020.1:13885-21324 GCA_964641005.1 uncultured Rhodocyclaceae bacterium | reverse complement strand
GGTGGGTGAGATGAGCCTGTTCACCGGGGCGCGGCGCACGGCCACGGTGGTCGCGCTGCGCGACTCGCGGCTGCTGCGCATCTCCCATGACGCGTTCTTCGCCTTCATGCAGCGCCATCCCAGCGTCACGCGGGCCTTCGTGCGCGTGCTGGTGGAGCGTGCCACCGGCCGCACGGCGGCGCGCCGCCAGCGGCTGTCCACGCTGGCGATCATGGACACGGGCAGCCCCGGGGCCGCGGCGTCGCTGGCGGAGGTGCTGGTACCCGCGCTGGCCGCCCACGCGGACGTGCGCTGCCTGGAATGGGCGAACGTCCTGGACGGCTTTCCCGAGGACGCCACCCGTGCGGGCGACGATGCCCTGGCACGCTGGCTCAACGACCTGGAACAGGTGCATGCCCTGGTGGTGATGGTGTGCGATGCGCCCGGGTCACGCTGGACGCGCCTGGCACTGCGCCAGGCCGACCGCGTGCTCGCGGTGGCCCGCGCGTCCGACCCGCCCGGCGACGCCGTGCTGCCCGAGGAGGACGCCTCCGGCCTGCGCGCATGCGAACGGGTGCTGCTGCAGCCGGCCGGTGAACCGTCGCCGTCGGCCTGCGGAGCGTGGCTGGACACCGGAGTGATCCACCGTCACCACCACCTGCGCGAGGGCGACCCCGCCCACGTGGCTCGGCTGGCGAGGCACCTGCTCGGGCGCAGCATCGGCCTCGCCCTGGGCGGCGGCGGAGCGCGTGCCTTCGCCCAGCTGGGCGTGCTGCGCGCGCTGCGCGAGGCCGGCGTCGCGGCGGACACCGTGGCGGGCACCAGCATGGGCGCGGTGATCGGCGCACTCGTGGCGCGCGGCCTGGACGACCGCGGCGTGCTCGCGGCCATGCGCGAGCTGGTGGCGCAGCGGCCGTTCTCGGGGCTGACCCTGCCCACCACGTCGCTGCTGTCGGGCACGCGCCTGACGCGCGCGCTGGACCGCCTGTTCGGCGATGCGCGCATCGAGGACCTTTGGCTGCCCTACGCCTGCGTGGCCTGCAGCCTCGGCCGCGGCGGGGTCGAGGCGCCCTCGCGCGGGCCGCTGGCGCTGTGGCTGCGCGCGAGCAACGCCGTGCCCGGCATCGTGCCGCCTGTGGCGATCGGCGGCGAGCTGTACGTGGATGGCGGAGTGCTCGACAACGTGCCCGTGGACGTGGCCGCGCGCCACAACGCCGGCCCGGTCATCGCCGTGAACGTGAGCGGCGAGACGGCGCTGCGCGCCCCGCTGCCCGACGGCCCCATGCCCTCCGGCTGGGGCGCGCTCGGCCGCGACGCCGTACCGGGGCTGGGCAGGATCCTGATGCGCTCCATGCTGCTGGCGAGCGCGGGGCACTCGGCCGCCACCCGATCGCGGGCAGCGCTGTACCTGTCGCCGCCGCTGGAGGGCGCCGACCCCGCCGACTGGCACGCCCTCGAGGCGCTCGCGGACGCGGGTTACCATCACGCCGTGTCCGCGCTCGAGGCGTGGGATCCATGGACCACCACCAGCACGACCTCCTGAAGCGGGCGCTGGGCCCCCTGCACCACGTCACCATGACCGGCAGCGCCGCCGCGCTGCTGGCCGTGGCGCTGCCGCACGGTGCCTGGGCGGCCCTCGGGTGGGCCACGGGCGGCTGGTGCACGCTGTCGCTGGTGGCCTACCTCGTGCACCGCTTCGCCATGCACGGCCGCGGCGCCGTGGCGCGCGCCCACGCCCGCCACCACGCGAATCCCGCCGTCGAGCAGCTCGACACCCTCTCCTGGTTCGGCCCCATCGCCATCATCTTCTCCGCCTGGCCCGTGGCCTGGCTGCTCGGCGCCGGCATCCCCGCCGCCAATGCCCTGGTGGCCGGCGGCTGCCTCGCCTATTCGTGGTTCCGCGTCGTCCACCGCCTGGTCCACACCCCGGCACCCCCGCGCTGGATGACGCCGCTGGTGCGCTTCCACCACCTCCATCACGCCCGCCCAGGCTCCAACTTCGGCATCACCATCCAGTTCTGGGACTGGCTGTTCGAGACCTACACGCGTCCCGGGTCACTTCCCTCGTCGCTCGATCGTCACGCGCTGCGCTGGCTGCGCGACCCGCGCGACCTGGCCTTCGTGCGACCGGCGCTGACGGCGGGGCCGCTGCTGGCGGGCTCGGCGCTGCTGCTGTTCGTCGTGCCGGCGTGGCTGTGCGCGGTGCTCGCCCTGCCCTACCTCGCCGTGCTGTACGTGCGCTTCGGCGGGCCGCTGCTGCTGATGGTTCACGCCGTCACCCACCGGCGCTCGTTCACTGCCGAGGGCCGCTGGCTGGAACGCTGGATCCTGGGGGGCATCCCGCTGCTCTACGGCATCGCGCCACCGGCCTACCCGGCCCACCACGTGGCCATGCATCACGCGGAGGGCAACGCCGACGCCGATGCCTCCAGCACCCTGTGCCACGTGCGCGACTCGGCCACGGAGTTCCTGCGCTACTACCTGCGCTTCCTGTGCTTCGGGCTGCTGCACGTGGGCCACTACCTCGCGGCGCGACGACGCCGGCGCCTGCTCCGCGGCATGGTGGCGGCCGAGACCGGCTTCCTGTGCGCTGCCGCCGTCGCGCTGGTGCTCGCGCCCGTGCCGGCGGTGGTGGTGCTGGTCCTGCCCTGGATGCTGTCGCGCTTCTTCCTGATGGCCGGAAACTGGGCCCAGCACGCGTTCGTGAGCCTGGAGGACCCGCACGACGAACTCGGCAACGCCACCGTGCTGCTGAACTCGCGCCACAACGAACGCTGCTTCAACGATGGCTACCACGCCGTGCACCACCGGCATCCCGGCATGCACTGGGCCGACATGCCCGCCGCCTTCGAACGGGAGAAGGACGAGTACGTGGCCCACGGCAGCGTGGTGTTCGACGGCGTCGCGAACAACCAGGTGGTGTGGTGGAAGCTCATGCGCGGCGACTGGGGCTTCCTGGCGGATCACCTCGCGCCGCTTCCCGGCGTGCCCGCCGGCCGCGACGCGCGCATGGCCTGGCTGCGCGATCGCGCGCGGCTGCGGGTGGTGCCGCCGAAGGGATGGCTCGAACTGCGCGAAGGCGCGGCTTCCTGAGCCGGACCACGCGGCACTTCGCGCTGCCTCAGGCGATGGCGCTTCCGGCCGCGTGCCCCGAGGCCCAGGCCCACTGGAAATTGAACCCGCCCAGGTGGCCGGTCACGTCCACCACCTCGCCGATGAAGTACAGGCCCGGCACCTCGCGCGCCTCCATGGTGCGCGACGAAAGCCCGTCGGTATCCACTCCGCCGAGGGTGACCTCCGCCTTCTGGTAGCCCGCCGTCCCGCTGGGCCTCACCTGCCAGTCATGCAGCCCCGCGGCGAGCGCCTGCAGGGCCTTGCGCGGCATCTGGTCCATGGGCCGGGTGGCGCCCTCGGCCTCGCACCACGCCTGCGCCAGGCGTCGCGGCAACGCCTCGCCGAGCACCGTGGCCGGCAGCGCGCGGCTGGCGCGATGGGCCTCGAACAGCGATTCTCCCGGGTGGTCCGGCAGCAGGTCCACGTGGATCGGCTGCCCGGGCGTCCAGTACGAGGACACCTGCAGGATCGACGGTCCCGACAGGCCGCGGTGCGTGAAGAGCAGGTTCTCGCGGAAGCGCCCTGCCCCCGCGCTGGCCACGACCTCGGCCGACACGCCGGCCAGGTCGCCGAAGCGCTCCAGTTCCCGCGCATCGAAGGTGAGCGGCACCAGCGCCGGCCGCGGCGGCACCATCGCCAGCCCGAACTGCTCCGCCACGCGATAGCCGAAGGGGCTCGCGCCGATCTTCGGGATGGACAGCCCGCCCGTGGCGATGACGAGCGACGGGGCCGAGAACACGCCGGTGGAGGTGGCGAGCTCGAAGCCGCCGTCGCCGCGGGCGATGGTCTCCACGGTGCAGGGCATGCGCCACCGGACGCCGCCCGCGTCGCACTCGGCCCTGAGCATGTCGATGATGCGCGTGGCGCTGTCGTCGCAGAACAGCTGGCCGAGCTTCTTCTCGTGCCAGCCGATGCCGTGGCTCTCCACCAGCGCGATGAAGTGGCGCGGCGTGTAGCGCGCCAGCGCCGAGCGGCAGAAGTGCGGGTTGCGCGAGAGGAAGTTCTCGGGCGTGCAGTGCAGGTTGGTGAAGTTGCAGCGCCCGCCCCCGGAGATCCGGATCTTCTCGCCGAGCTTCGTGGCGTGGTCCAGCAGCAGCACCTGCCGGCCTCGCCGGCCCGCGGTGGCGGCGCACATCATGCCGGCCGCGCCCGCGCCGAGGACGATGGCGTCGAAGCGCGCGCTCAATCCAGCTGCCAGGCCGGCTGCTCGATGCGCTCGATCACCAGCTCGATCTCGTAGCAGCCCACGGGGTGGGTGTGGTTGGGCAGGGAATAGTCGTAGAGCAGGTCGTTGTCTGCCAGGTGGCGCACCCGGTAGCTGTTGGGCGCCAGCGCCTGCTCGAAGGCCGCCAGCAGCGTGCCCGGCGTGAACAGGTGCCGGTGCTCGGGGTTGCGCGCCGGCAGCGCCCGGCGCCGCTCGTAGAGGAACTGGTGCGGCACGATGGTGACCAGGTAGCCGCCGATGCGCAGCACCCGGAACCACTCGCGGATGACCGGTGCCGTGTCGGGCACGTGCTCGAGGCAGTGGCTGGTGTACACGGCATCCTGGCTGCCGTCGGCAAACGGCAGGTGCACGCCGTCGTAGCCCGGGTAGCCCACGTCCACGCCGATGGCGTGTGGCACCACGGGGTCGGTCTCGCCGAAGCCTCCCTTGTAGCCCACGTCCAGCACGTTGCGCCCGGACAGCCAGTTGCGAACGAAGCCGGAGTACACCCGCGCCGCCTGGCTCTTCGAGGCCTCCCGGCCCAGGCGACGTCCGGTGAGCAGCTGCAGCGAGCGGTCGAGCAGGCCCTGGCTGAGCAGCTCGCGCACGTAGCCGTCGGAGGGATCGAGTGCGTTGGCGCGACGGTAGCAG
Source organism: uncultured Rhodocyclaceae bacterium (assembly GCA_964641005.1). Classification (GTDB taxonomy): domain Bacteria; phylum Pseudomonadota; class Gammaproteobacteria; order Burkholderiales. Next base: position 16,376 of record CAZXJW010000020.1, on the reverse strand, counting down.
TCCATGGCCTCGTCCTGCCGGCCCTGCCACTGCAGCAGGCCGGCGGCCTCCACCAGCGGAGCCGGGTCCCGGGGCGCGGCCTCGCAGGCCTGCGCGAGCAGCGCCAGCGCCTCGTCCACGGCGCCGCGGCGGGTGCGCACCTGCGCCATCAGGCGCAGGCCCGTGGCGCGGGTGCCCTCGAGTTCGGCCAGCGCCTCCGCGGCGGCATCGGCCTCGTCGAGACGCCCGGCGTGCAGGTCCGCCGAGGCCTGCGCCACCAGGGCGCCGGCATCGAAGCTCACGCGCCGGGCCTCAGTGCGACCGCAGTTCGCGCCGCAGGATCTTGCCCACGGGGCTCTTGGGCAGAGTGTCGCGGAACTCCACCACCTTGGGCACCTTGTAGCCCGTGAGGCTGGCGCGGCAATGGGCGATCACCTGCTCGGCGGTGAGCGCCGGGTCCTTGCGAACCACCACCGCCTTCACCGCCTCGCCCGACTGCTCGTCGGGCACCCCGATCACCGCGGCCTCGAGGATGCCATCGAGGGCCGCGAGCACGTCCTCGACCTCGTTGGGGTAGACGTTGAAACCCGACACCAGCACCATGTCCTTGAGGCGGTCGACGATCTTCAGGTAGCCCTCGGGCGTGATCTGGCCGATGTCGCCGGTGGCGAAGAAGCCGTCGCGCCCGATCGCCTTGGCGGTCTCGTCGGGCCGGTTCCAGTAGCCCGCCATCACCTGCGGCCCGCGGATGTAGACCTGGCCCGTGCCGCCGATGGGCAGGGCGTTGCCGGAATCGTCGCGGATCTCGATCTCGGTGGACGGGATCGGGATGCCCGCCGTGCCCGTGTGGTCGGTGATGGTGGGCGGGTTGATGGTGGCGGCACCCGAGGTCTCCGTGAGTCCGTAGCCCTCCAGCAGCGGCACCCTGGTGATCTCCTTCCAGCGCCGGGCAACGGCCATCTGCAGCGGCGCACCGCCGCCGCCGAACACCTTCACGGTGCTGAAGTCGAGCTTCGCGAAGTCGGGGTTGTTGGCGAGCGCGTTGTAGAGCGTGTTCACGCCCACGAAGAAGGTGAAGCCGCTGCCGTCGAGCGTCTTCACCAGGCGCGGGATGTCGCGCGGGTTGGTGACTAGGATCTGCCGGCTGCCCAGCGCGAAGTGCATCATGCAGTTCATCACCAGCGCGAGGATGTGATAGAAGGGCAGCGGCGCCACGGCCACCTCGCCGCCCTCCTTCACGGTGCCGCGGAACAGCGTGTGCACCTGTTCCACGTCGGCCAGCACGTTGCGGTGCTTGAGCATCGCGCCCTTGGAGACGCCAGTGGTGCCGCCGGTGTACTGCAGGAAGGCGAGATCCTCGGTGTCCACCGCCGGCGGATCGAAGCGCAGGCCCGCGCCGCGCGCGAGCGCCGAGGGGAAGGCAACGGCGTCGGCGATGCTCCACGCGGGCACCATCTTCTTGACCTTGCGCAGCACGAAGTTGAGCAGCGCGCCCTTGGGGAAGCCGAGCATGTCGCCCACCGAGGCGACGATCACCGTGCGCACCGGCGTGGCGCGAAGGATGTGCTGCAGCACCGCAGCCGCCCCCTCGTAGATGACGATGGCCGCCGCGCCCGAATCCTTGAGCTGGTGCTCGAGTTCGCGCGCGGTGTAGAGCGGGTTGACGCTCACCACGATCATGCCGGCGCGCAGGATGCCGAACAGCGCCACGGGGTACTGGAGCAGGTTGGGCATCATCACCGCCACCCGGTCGCCCTTTTTCAGCCCCAGCCCCTGCTGCAGGTAGGCCGCGAAGTCGCGCGACAGGCGATCGATGTCGCGATAGGACAGGCGCACGCCGAAGTTCTCGAACGCCGGCCGGTCGCCGAACTTCCTGACCGCAGCGTCCACCAGCTCGGGGACGGTCGGGTGCGGCAGGGGCCCGATCTCGGCCGGCACGCCGGGCGGGTACTGGGTGAGCCAGGGGCGTTCCTGTGCGTTCATGCGGGGATCCTCGTCCTTGTCGTTCTTGTCCGCGGCGCCATGCCGCGGCGTCAGGTCCGGCTCTTCTCTGCCGCGGCCTCGGCCCGCTCGAGCGCCTCGTAGACGTCCCAGAGATTCGGGTTGATCTCGATGGCGCGGCGGAAGTAGTCCACCGCGGCGACGGGATCGTTGCGGTTCAGGCGGCAATGACCCATGCCCTCGAGGGCGCCGAAGTGGAAGGGATTGAGCTCCAGGGCCTTCTGGAAGTCGGCGAAGGCATCGTCCCAGCGGTCGAGCAGCACGCTCGCCTCGCCGCGCCGGTTCCAGCCCTCGGCGAACTCCGGCTTGAGGCGGATCACCTCGGAGAGCTTCTCGTGGGCGCCGCGGTAGTTCTTCTCCTGCATGAGCTGCAGGCCGGTCTGGAACATGGGGTCGGCGACGCTGTCGCCGGCACGCATCCAGATGCCCCAGATGGACTGCTCGGCCACGCCGCGGATCATCTCCTCCTCGTCGCGCAGCGCCGCCAGCAGCACCGGCACGTCGTCCATGG
>CAZXJW010000020.1:3394-13875 GCA_964641005.1 uncultured Rhodocyclaceae bacterium | reverse complement strand
GTCCATGGTGCCCACCTCGGCGAGCCGCAGGTAGGCGAGCCGCCGCCGGTCGACCTGGCTGCCGCCCGTCTCCCGCAGGGCCTCGGCGCGGGTCATGGTCCCGCGCCAGGGCTGCGCCGCGTCCGCGGCCAGCGTCGTGCATGCCAGTGCCGCGCACAGCAGGACCGCCGCGGCAGTGCCTCTTGCCATTTTCATCGCATCGCTCCTCGCGTGCCCCCCGCGCAGTCGTGCCGGATCAGTTTGCCCGCCCCCCGCCCGGGGCACAAGGCCCGCGCGCGCAGGCCGCCTCCCGGACCCCGGGACTGGCGCGGCGCATCAGGCGCCGTTCCAGTGCCTCGAGGCGGGGGGCGATCTCGGCGCCCACGTGCATCTGGGGATCGGAGGGCTTGTAGTCCTGGGCGCGTTCGCGCTCGGCGATCAGCGCCCGGGCGCGCTCGAAGGCGGACGTGAGCGAGAAGGTATGGCGCAAGGCCTCGTCGAAGAAGGCGCGGCCGAACCACGTCAGGTCGGAGGTCGTGCCGCAGCCGAAGGACTGGCGGTCCGCGGCGGCCGCCGTGATCACAACCGTGCGCGCATCGGCCAGCGGCGCCACGAAGCCGCCCGAGAAGCACGCCGACACCACCACGATGCGCCAGCGGATGCCGGCCTCGTCGAGCATGGCCTTGAGCGCCTCGGGCGACACGGCGTTGAGCTGCAGCGGCCAGAACTCCATGGCCAGGCGATGGTTCTCGGAGCCGTGGGTGGTGAGGAACAGGAACAGGAAATCCTCGTCCCGGTCCATGCGCGCACCCACCGCACTCAGCATCCGCGCAAGCGACGTGGCGCTGGCGATGGGCAGGCTGCGCACAGTGCGCGGGTTGTTGGCCAGCGTGATGGTGCGCCCGCCGGCGTCGAGGCGCTCCTCGGCCACCTCGGCGGCGAGCCCCACCTCGTTGAGGAACACGTCCTCGGAGGCGTAACCGGCGGCGCCCACGAAGAACACGTCGGCGGTGCCGGGCCGCTGGGGCACGAGCTGCGCGACGGCGTCCTCGAGCAGGTCGGCCTGGCGGTAGACAACGTCCTCGCGCGCCGCCGCGAAGGCGTCGGGGCGGTCTTCCGGGGCCAGGTCATCGGGCGACTGCCACAGCGGCTGGTAGGGCAACCACCACAGCGGCGCCGCCGCCAGCAGGACCGTCCAGCCGAAGGCGGCCAGGCGCACCGCGACCCCACCGCGCGCCGCCCGGCCCGCCGCCAGGCCGACGGCGAGGGCCCACCACCCGAACAGCGCGGCGTAGGCCTGCTGCTCGCGGCCGCGCAGCCATTCCCAGTCGTTCTCCAGCCCGACGCCGAGCACTTCCCACAGCAGGTCGAACCACAGCGACACCGCCAGGCAGGAGACGGTCACCACCAGCAGCAGCGAAGGCCGTCGCAGCACCCGGGCCGCGGTCCATCCCGCCAGCAGCGCCAGCGCGTAGGGCAGCAGCACCCGCGGCAGCGCATCCGCCACGAAGCTCCCCTCCGGGCCGCTGCGATGCAGCGCCGCGGCCACGCCCAGGGCCGCGTCCAGCAGCGCGAGCAGCACCACCTGGTCGGCGAACGGACGCCAGCGCGCCCCCGGCGGGGGCAGCAGCAGCAGGGAGCGCAGCCCCGCGGCGAGATTCGCAGCCAGGTCGGGAATCGGGCCGCGGGAGTGCGGCGGGCCGTAGTGGTGGGGCATGGAAGAGGATGGGGCGGCCGCGCCGCGGCACGAGGACGGATCACGGCACCGGGATGGATGCGCGCTTCCCTTAGAATCCCGCTGATTCCCGGGCGCACCGCCGGTGTGCGGATTCTACGCGGTCCCCCGCGGCCCGGCCCCCATCCGGAGGACATCCATGCATCGCCCCGCCTTTCCCAGCCTGCCGGCTGCCGCCGTCGCGCTGCTGCTCGCCTGCGGCGGCGCCGCGGCCGCCAACTACCCGCTCGGCACCATGACCTGCGAGGACATCGGCCGCTTCGCCTCCGAGACCATGGCCGCCAAGAAGGCGGGCCGCAGCCGCGAGGAAGCGCTGGCCGCGCTGGAGACACGCAGCTACGGTGATCCGGTGGAGAAGAGCAACCTCGCCGACGTGATCGAGATCCTCTATGGCAACCTCGGTCGCAACCTCGGCGTGCAGAGCGCCGGCGCGGTCCTGAAGAAGGACTGCGAGACGGGACGCCCCCAGTGAGGCGTCCGGCCGTCCTGCGCGCCGTGTCCTCCGGGCTGGTGGCCGGCCTGCTGGCGCTCGCAGGCGTCTGGTTGCTGGGCAGCGAGGAAGCGCTGCGCCTGTCGGCCACCTTCACGTGGCTGCTCGCCTGCGTGATCGCCGGCGCCCTGCTGTGCGCCGATGCCACGCGCGCGTGGCTGGCGGCGGAAGGCATCGTGGGCGATCCGGGCGCCGGACTGCGCACCACCCCCGCGCCCGCCGATCCCGATGCTCCGCTGCGCTTTGCGGCCGGCGCGGCGTGGTTCGCCGCCGGACTCGCGGGGCTGGCGGTCTTCTACTACGGTTATCTCGAACGGGTGCACGGATGACGAGACCCCCTGCCGAACGCGGCATGCGCGTGGAGGACGTGGACACCCCCGCCCTGCTGCTGGAGATGGATGCCTTCGAAGCCAACCTCGAGGCCCTCGACCGCTCGCTCGCAGGCCGCGCCGTGCGCGTGCGGCCCCACGCCAAGAGCCACAAGTGCCCGCGCATCGCGCTCGCGCAGATGGCGCGTGGCGCGGTGGGCGTGTGCTGCCAGAAGGTGAGCGAGGCCGAGGCGCTGGTGGACGGCGGCGTCACGGACGTGCTGGTGAGCAACGAGGTGATCGGCGCACCGAAGCTCGCGCGGCTCGCCGCGCTGGCGAAGCGCGCGCGCGTGGGCGTGCTGGTGGACGATCCGCTGGGCGTGGACGCCCTCGCGGCGGCGGTGGCCGCCGCCGGCGCCACCCTCGACGTGTACGTGGAGGTGGACGTGGGCGCGGGCCGCTGCGGCACGGCCCCGGGCGAGCCGTCGGCGGCGCTGGCCGCGGACGTGGCGCGACGGCCCGGGCTGCGCTTCGCCGGGATCCACGCCTACCAGGGCGCGGCCCAGCACCTGCGCACGCCCGCCGAGCGCGAAGCCGCCATCGCCCGCGCCGTGGACGGCGTGCGGGCCACGATCGCGGCCCTCGATCGCATCGGGCTGCGCGCCGCCGTGGTCACCGGCGCCGGCACCGGCACCTACCAGCTTGAGGCCGCCAGCGGCGTCTACACCGAGATCCAGCCCGGCTCCTACGTGTTCATGGACGCGGACTACGGCCGCAACCTGGAGGCCGGCGGCACACCCTTCTCGGCCTTCCGCCAGAGCCTGTTCCTGCTCGCCACGGTGATGAGCCGGCCACGGCCCGACCGGGCCGTGGTGGACGTTGGCCTGAAGGCGCACTCCGTGGATTCCGGCATGCCGCTGGTGGCCGACCTGCCCGGCGCGCGCTACACCCGCGCCTCGGACGAGCACGGGCTGGTGGAACTCGACCCGGGCACCGAGCTGGCGCTGGGCGCGAAGATCCGCCTCGTGCCCGGCCACTGCGACCCCACGGTCAACCTGCACGACTGGCTAGTGTGCGTGAGGGGCGGCCGCGTGGAAGACCTCTGGCCGGTGAGCGCGCGCGGCGCGTTCTTCTGACCCACCCCTCCTCGAAACCACCAGGACACCCCATGGCCGGTCCGCGCTATCCCGGGTTCGACACCCTCGCACTGCACGCCGGGCAGCAGCCCGATCCCACCACCGGCGCGCGCGCCGTGCCCATCTTCCAGAGCACGTCCTTCGTGTTCCGCGACACCGACCATGCGGCGGCGCTGTTCAACATGGAACGTGCGGGCCACGTGTACTCGCGCATCTCCAATCCCACCGTGGCGGTGTTCGAGGAGCGCATGGCAGCCCTGGAAGGCGGCGTGGCCGGGCTGGCCACCGCCAGCGGCCAGGCGGCGCTGCACCTGGGCCTGGCCACCATCGCCGGCGCCGGCTGCCACGTGGTGGCCAGCCGCTCGCTCTACGGCGGCTCGCACAACCTGCTGCACTACACCATGCGCCGCTTCGGCGTGGACACCACCTTCGTGGATCCGCGCGACCTGGATGCCTGGCGCGCCGCGATACGCCCGAACACCCGCGTGCTGTACGCCGAGACGCTGGGCAATCCCGGCCTGGACGTGCTCGACGTGCCGGCGGTGGCGGAGATCGCCCATGCCGCGAAACTGCCGCTGTTCCTGGACGCCACCTTCACCACGCCCTGGCTCATGCGACCGCTGGACCTGGGCGCGGACCTGCTCATGCACTCGGCCACCAAGTTTCTCGGCGGCCACGGCGTGGCCATCGGCGGGGTGCTGGTGGACGGCGGGCGCTTCGACTGGGAGGCCTCGGGCCGCTTTCCCGAGCTCACCGAGCCCTACGACGGCTTCCACGGCATGGACTTCCAGGAGGAATCCACCGTGGCCGCCTTCTCCCTGCGCGCGCGGCGCGAGGGGCTGCGCGACTTCGGCGCCTGCATGGCGCCGGCCACCGCGTTCCAGCTGCTGCAGGGCATCGAGACGCTGGGCGTGCGCATGGAGCGCCACGTGGCCAACACCCGCAAGGTGGTGGAGTTCCTGGCCGCGAACCCCGCGGTGCAGTCGGTGAGCTATCCGGAACTGCCCTCCCACCCCGACCATGCGCTGGCGAAGCGGCTGCTGCCGCGCGGCTGCGGCGCGGTGTTCACCTTCGAGATCAAGGGTGGGCGTCCGGCGGGCCGCAGGCTCATCGAGACGCTCAAGGTGTTCTCGCACCTCGCCAACGTGGGCGACGCCAAGTCGCTGGTGATCCATCCGGCCAGCACCACGCACTTCCGCATGGACGACGACGCGCTGCGCGCCGCCGGCATCGGTCCGGGCACCATCCGCCTCTCGGTGGGCCTGGAGGATCCGCAGGACCTCATCGACGACCTGTCCGGCGCGCTGCGCGCCTCCCAGAAGGCGTGAAGCCATGGAACTGAACGTCAACGGCGCCACCGCCTACGCCTACACCGGCGGCAGGCCCTTCGATGCCACCCTGCCCTGCGTGGTGTTCGTGCACGGTGCCGAGAACGACCACAGCGTGTGGGTGCTGCAGAGCCGCTACCTCGCCCATCACGGCTTCGGCGTGCTGGCCCTGGACCTGCCCGGCCACGGCCGCTCCGGCGGCGCGCCGCTCGCCAGCGTCGAAGCCATCGCCGACTGGATCCCCGCCGTGCTCGACGCCGCCGGCGTGCAGGCCGGGGCGCTGGTGGGCCACAGCATGGGCTCGCTGGTTTCCATCGAGTGCGCCGCCCGCCATCCGGCGCGCGTGACGAAGATCGCGTTGCTGGGTTCGGCCTTCCCCATGAAGGTCTCCGACGAGCTGCTCACCGCCACCCGCGACGACGAGCCGCGCGCCCAGGACATGGTGAACATCTGGTCGCACGCGGCCATCGCCCATTATCCCGGCAATCCCGGGCCCGGCTTCTGGGTGCCGGGCGAGGGCCTGCGCCTGATGCAGCGCCAGAAGCCCGGCGTGATGCACGTGGACTTCGCGGCGTGCAACGCCTACGCCAACGGCGAGGCGGCGGCGAAGGCGGTGCAGTGCCCGGCGCTCATGATCGTCGGCCGGCGCGACGTGATGACCCCGCCGCGCGCCGCGAAGGCCATCGCTGCCGCGCTAGCGGACGTGCGCACCGTGGAGATCGCCGGCAGCGGCCACGCGCTCATGGCCGAGAAGCCCGACGAGGTCCTGGACACCCTGCGCGCCTTCCTGTGAAGAGCGTCCGGCACGACGACTTCGTGGAGCACGTCTGCGAGCTGCTCTCGCCGCTGGGAACGGTGCGGCCGAAGCGCATGTTCGGCGGCTGGGGCCTCTACGTGGACGAGGTGTTCATGGCCATCGTGGCCGACGACACGCTGTGGTTCAAGGTGGATGCGGGCAACCGCGCCGACTACGAGGCCGCCGGCAGCCAGCCCCTCCGGCCCTTTCCCGATCGCGACACGGTCATGTCGTACTGGCAGGTGCCCGAGGCGGTGATCGATGACCGCCGCGTGATCGCGGCGTGGGGGCGCAAGGCGGTGGAGGCGGCGCTGCGCAGCGGGACCAAGGCGAAGGCGAGCAAGCCGGGGGGCTGAAAAGCGGCTTCCGGTCTAGAGCCTGGACGGCGCAGCGCCTGCCCCGGACAGCAAGCAACCCTTACGGCTTGTCAGGTTCCGATCCCGGCACTAGAGTCATGCTGTCATCATGACCGTACAACCAAGAACGGAAGGCGTCCGCGCGGTCGCGACGCCCGACCGTCGCTCGGGAGATCTGCCATGCCAGTCCAGCTCCGCGCCCGCGCGCGTGCGCGCCCCCCCCTTCCTTGCCGTGCCGGTGCCGCGCTGATCGGTGCGCTCTTCGGCGCATTCACGGGTCCCGCCGGTGCCGTCGCGATCCTCGACTCCTCGGCCGACGTCTTCATCCGCGACGTGACGGGCGCCACAACCAGCGCTTCCGACACGCTGCTCAGCCCCGCAGCCGTCATTCCGCGCTTCGGGGCAACCACCTCGGCAGGCTCGGCAACAGCCTCCAGCAGCACGAGCGCGCTCTCCGATCCGGTCACCAGCACCATGCGCCTGTACGCTCAGGGAACGGATTCGGGCGTCAGCACCACGCTGGACGTGGAAGCCGCCTTCACCAAGTCCATCCTGGTGGACAGCAGCACGCTGGCGGCGGGCACGCCGGTGCAGATCCGCTTCGACTTCAAGCTCGACGGCCGGTCCACGGTAATCACGAATTCGCTGGGCCTGCGGTCGCTCGGCTCCGTCGAGGCGTTCGCCGACTGGAAACTAACGGACCCGCTGCAGCAGGTGTGCGACGAAGGGTGCCGCGATCTGCGGATCGCGAGCTTCGGCTATCGCAGCAAGCTGCTGGTGGACACCCTGTTCAACGAAAGGACCTGGGAAGACCGGTGGGCGGCAGAGTCGAATGCCACGACACAGCTCGGCAGCGAGACGTCGCTGGTCGGCGTCTCCTCGGCTTCGACACGGATCGCGCCCTTCAGCCTGTTCGTGGACACCTTCGTCGGTCGGACGCTGGACATCCGTGCCTCGATGGAGGTGTTCGCGCAGATGAACCTGCCCTCGTCGGTTCTGGGCAGCTTCCGCGATACCTTCGACGTGGATGCACTGCCGGTCACCGAAGGAGTCGTGATCGTTGGCGAGCAGGTGGGTCTCACCACGCTGGGTGACGGCGCGCCGCCCATTCCCGAACCGGGGACCTGGGCGCTGATGCTGGCCGGACTCGCGGCGCTCGCCGGAATCCGCGCCCGTCGCGGCTGAACCGCGTGGGGGTCTGAACCGCGTCGGGGTCAGGTCTTGCCTGGCAAGACCTGACCCCCGGCTTCAGGGCATGTAGTTGATCGCCTTCTCCGCCTGCTCGAGCAACGTCTCGGCGCCGGACACCTCGAACTTGCCGGGGCCTTCCACGTTCAGCGCCTTCACCACGCCGTCCACCACGATGGCGGAGAAGCGCTGCATGCGCATGCCGAGGCCGCGGGCCTCCAGGTCCAGTTCGAGGCCGATGGCCTTGGTAAAGGTGGCCGAGCCGTCGCCCAGCATGCGCACCTTGCCCTCGGTGCCCTGCTCGCGGCCCCACGCACCCATGACGAACGCGTCGTTCACCGACAGGCACCAAATCTCGTCGAAACCGGCCTTCTTCAGCGCGTCGTGGTGCTGGACGTAGCCGGGCAGGTGCTTGGCCGAGCAGGTGGGCGTGAAGGCGCCGGGCAGGCCGAAGATCGCGATCTTCTTGCCCGCCATGGCCTTGTCCACCTCCACGGCGGCCGGACCCACGGGGCAGCCCTCGGTGGCCACTTCGATGTACTCGTACAGCGTGGCGGCCGGCAGCCGGTCTCCCACCTTGATGGTCATGGCGAATCTCCTGGTGCGTTGCAGGGAAAGGCGCGGATTCTACGCCTGCCCGGGCGCCGCTATACTCCGCGCCCCCGTCACGCCGGCAGCCAGACACCACGCGCCATGAGCAAGGCCTTCACCAAGGAAACCGAGCAGGAGGACGACGAGGTCGAGGAGGCCTCGCCCCTGCCCGCGGGCACGAAGAACTACATCACGCCCGCCGGCTACGCGCGGCTGAAGGCCGAGGCGCTGCTGCTGCTGGACAAGGAGCGCCCGGAACTCACCAGGGTGATCACCTGGGCCGCCTCCAACGGCGACCGCTCCGAGAACGCCGACTACATCTACGGCAAGCGCCGGCTGCGCGAGATCGACCGGCGCATCCGCTTCCTCACCCGCCGGCTCGACGCTGCCGAGGTGGTCGACCCCGCCACGCGCGAGGCCACCGACCAGGTGTTCTTCGGCGCCACCGTCACGGTGGCGCACGGCGACGGGCGCGAGGCGACCTACTCGATCGTGGGCATTGACGAGGCCGACGTGGCGAACGGAAGGATCAGCTGGATCTCGCCGCTGGCCCGGGCGCTGCTCAAGGCGCGCGAGGGGGACAGCGTGGTGCTGCGCACGCCGGGTGGCGAGGACGCCATCGAGATCCGTGCGGTGGAGTACCGCGCGATCGACTGACGGCGCGCGTGGCCGGGCGCCCCGGGCGCAGATGCACCGGACCGCGGGTCGCCGCACCGGGTCGGGTCCGGGCTACGGAATCACCCTGGCGCGCCTGAACTGCCCGAGCAGCCCCAGCAGCATCTCCTCCGAATCCACCGTCTCGCAGAACCCCGCGCGCCGCAGTTTCCCCGTGTCGGACACGATGTCCCAGGTGGAGCCGAACACGAAGTCCGCGAAGCCCCAGCCCGCCACTTCCGCCCAGGACAGCTTCTGCAGCCCGTGACGAGCCACCAGCGCGTCCCAGTCCGCCTCCCGTCCGCCCAGCGCCTCGCGCAGGCTGAAGCGGCGCTGCGGCCCCGGCGCCACGGCGAAGAACTCCGCCAGCCGCGGCCACAGGTTTTCCCAGCGGATCAGGTCGCCGTTGGTGACGTTGAAGGCCTGGTTGGCACCGGCCGCCGAAGTGGCGATCCAGGTCATGGCGCGGGCCAGCAGGCCGGTATCGGTGAGCTGGTAGAGCGCCCGGAAGTTCTCCGCCGGCCCCGGGTGCGAGAAGGGCAGCCCGAACTCGCGGCACAGCGAGCCGTACACGGCGAGCGCCAGGGCGAGGTTCATGGGACTGCCCAGCGAGAAGCCGCACACCGCGTGCGGCCGCACCGCCGACCACGTCCAGGCCGTGCCGCGCTGGCGCGCCTCGAGCCAGTCCTGCTGGCCGAAGTAGAAGTTCGCACCGGCGTGGCGCGGATGCCACTCCCTGGCCGGCGTGCGGAACGGGCCGAGGTGGCTGCCGTACCACTTCGTGCCCTCCACGAGCTGCACGTGCGCGAGCGCCGGCGAGGTGGCCTCCACCGCCTGCACGAGGTTCACGAGCAGCGCGGTGTTGCGCGCCACGTGCTGCGCCGGATCCGGGTCCTGAAGGAAGGCGCAGAAGAATACGTGGCTCACGTCCGGGTGGGCCGCTAGCGCGGCGCGGCAGGCGGAGGGATCGAGCAGGTCCAGGGGCAGGTGCGTGACGCGCGCCCCGGGCTTCGGGGGACGGCGCGACACGGCCAGCACGTCCCAGTCCGGCTGCTCCGCCAGCTGCGCCAGCAGGCCGCGCCCCACCACGCCCGTGGCACCGGCCACCAGCGCCTTGCGACGGCTCACCGCCTTGCCCGTCGGCGTCTCACCACGTGCCGCGTGTCACGGATACGGGCTCCGCGCCTCTTCACGGCTTCTTCGCGGACTTCCTTCCCGGCTTCGGCGGGTGGGCGCGGGCCTCCATGCGCACCAGCAGCCGCCCCTCGGCATCGAGCAGTTCGAGCATCGCGCCGTTGCTGCGCCAGGTCGTCACGTCCTGGAGGGCGCGGTGCAGGGCCTGCTCCACGTCCATGCCCTCGGCGCAGGCCATCATGGTGCCGGCCATGCGGTCGAAGCCGATGGCGTTGCCCTGGCGCGTGTAGCCGCCCATGAGACGGTTGCAGCCGCCCGCACCGGCCACGCGCCCCTCCATGCCGTCCGGGTCGAAGACGAGGTGCGGCTCGTTGGGGCGCTGCCCGCCCGTGACGGCGCGGTCGCCGAGACGCACCACCTTCCAGTAGGTGCCGGCAAAGGGCGCATCGGTCACGCGCGTAGGACAGCGGCCGGCGGCGTCCAGCCGGATCATGCGTTCCACCACCAGGCTCGGGCCGCGCCCCTCGCCCTCCATGGCCGGACGATTGACGATGCGGGCGTCGATGGTGGCGAGCACGCCCGCGCCCGGGGTGGGGCGCTCCCGCAGGTAGGCCGCCTCCAGCTCGCCCCAGCCCTCCTCCAGCGCCACGGGAATGCGCCAGCCGCTGCGGCATTCGCGGAAGCTGGCGGCATCCGCGCGGTAGCGCACTTCGCCCTGCAGCATCAGGCGCGGCTCGACGGGCTCGAAGGACATCAGCCGCTTCAGCGCGTGATCGTGAACGGAGT
>CAZXJW010000020.1:0-3384 GCA_964641005.1 uncultured Rhodocyclaceae bacterium | reverse complement strand
GGCCTTTCCCTGGGTGTCGAGCTTGACCAGCGTGTCGCGCGCACCGATGCGCAGGAACACCGGCGCGGCACGCCCGCCGCGCAGCGCCAGGTCACGGCCATCGGGGGTGACGCTCCAGCGGCCCACGTCGTCGAATTCGTTCTCCGGACCCCGTCCGACGTAGGTGAGGCGCAGGTAGAACACGCGGTCCGGGAACAGGTCGAGGTGGTAGCGGATGCCCGGGCCGTCGGCGGCGGGCAGGTCGCCCTCGAAGCTGGCGGGCAGCGTGCCGAGCGTCCTTGCGCCGCCGCCCTCGGCGGCCGCGGGCTGCAGGCACGCGAGGACGATGGCGACGGCGGCGAACAGGGTGCGCAGGGCGGGGATGCTCATGGGATGCCTCCGGGAAGGATGGATCGGCCGCACGCCGCGGGCGGGGCCGTTGTCGGCCCACCCTCAGGGCGAGAGCCGCTCGATGCGCCACGCGCCGGCGTGGGGCGTGTACTGCAGGCGGTCGTGCAGCCGGCTGGGCCGGCCCTGCCAGAACTCGAAGCATGCGGGCGCCAGGCGGTAGCCACCCCAGTGCGGTGGCCGCGGCGGATCCTCGCCCATCTCGCGCGCCACCTGGGCAATGCGCTCCTCGAGCACCTCGCGGTTGGGGATGACGGCGCTCTGGGTGGAGGCCCAGGCGCCGTGGCGGCTGCCCAGCGGCCGGACCTTGTAGTACTCGTCGGACTCGTGCCCGGCCACCTTGTCCACGGCGCCATCGATGCGCACCTGGCGCTCGAGCTCGGGCCAGAAGAACAGCAGCGTGGCGTTGGCATTCTCCGCGAGCTCGCGGCCCTTGCGGCTGGCGTAATTGGTGAAGAAGGTGAAGCCGCGCCGGTCGAAGCCCTTGAGCAGCACGATGCGCGCGCCGGGTCGCCCCTCGCGAGAGGCGGTGGCCAATGTCATGGCGTTCGCCTCTGGCAGCTCGGCTTTCAGCGCCTCGTCGAACCAGCGCTGGAACTGGTCGAAGGGATCGGCGGCGGCGTCCTGCTCGTCGAAGCGGGCCTTGAGATAGTCCTTGCGAAGGTGGGCAATGGTCACGGCGTCGGCTCGGGGCGGATCGGAAAGCGCGAGTCTAGCCGACCCCGATGATCAGGCGTCGAAGCCGACGGCGCGCCGCGCCAGGCCGCCGAAGGCGTCGAGCAGCCGCTCGCGCCACGCGAACACGGGGTCGTCCCGGTCGAGCAGCGGATAGGGGCTGCTGCAGCGCGACCACTGGAACGCGCCGAAGACCGTGTAGTCGGCGTAGTTCGCGGCACCGCCGCCGATGAAGGCTTGCGTGGCCAGCATGGCGCGCAGCGGCTCGAGGGCGGCCTTGAACGCCTTGCGGGTCTCGTCCCGGGTCGACTGGACCGCCTCGAGCGTCGCCCCGAGGCGCTGTTCGCGCGTGGCGCGGAAGTAGTCCCTGTCGCGGGGGTCGAGCACGTCGACGATGTCGCGCACGATCATGCGGGTGATGAGCGGATGCAGCGTCCGCTCGGCCCAGAACTTGAGCAGCAGGCCGGCGGCGCGCGCCTGCCCGCCCTCGAACAGCGGCGCCTGCGGATAGGCGTCGTCGAGGTAAAGCGCGATCTGCCACGAATCCGCCACCGCGCGCTCGCCGTCGAGGACCACGGGAACGGTCTTCGAACCGTGGGGCACGAGCCGCTCGCCCTCGCAGAACCGCCACGCGATGCCCTCCCAGGCAAGGCCCTTGTGGGCGAAGGCCATGGCGGTGCGCCAGCAGTAGGGGCTGAACACGCGGCGCGGATCCTCGCCCGCGAGCTCGAACATGCGCAGCGTCACGGCTTCACCACCGAGGCGTCCTGCCCGAACAGCACCTTCCTCGCCTCCTCGTCCACGGTGGGCTTCACGTTCACGGTCTTCGCCAGCGCGTAGGCGCGCTCCACCGCCGGCCGGGCGCGGATCGCCTCGAACCAGCGCTTCAGGTGCGGGAAGTCCGCCAGGTCCTGCCGCTGGCGCTCGTGCGGCACGATCCAGGGATAGCAGGCCATGTCGGCGATGGAGTATTCGCCGGCCACGTACGCGCGATCGGCGAGGCGCTTGTTCAGGACGCCGTAGAGGCGGGCAGTCTCCTTGACGTAGCGCTCGATGGCGTAGGGGATCTTCTCCGGCGCGTACTGGCCGAAGTGGTGGTTCTGCCCGGCCATGGGCCCCAGCCCGCCCATCTGCCAGAACAGCCACTGCATCACCTCCACCCAGCCGCGGGTCTCGCGCGGCAGGAAGCGGCCGGTCTTGGCCGCCAGGTAGGTGAGGATGGCACCCGACTCGAACACGGAGATGGGCTCGCCGCCGTCGCCCGGATCGGTGTCCAGGATGGCCGGAATGCGGTTGTTGGGCGAGATACGCAGGAACTCCGGCCTGAACTGCTCGCCACGGCCGATGTTCACCGGCACGATGCGGTAGGGCAGCCCGGTCTCCTCGAGGAAGATCGTGACCTTGTGGCCGTTGGGCGTGGTCCAGTAGTGCAGTTCGATCATGGCGGGCACCGGGGGGAAGGGGCCCCGCGAGTATAGGGGCAGGCCCCCGCCCCGGACGCGCCGTGGCGCCGCAGGCCCAATCCCGGTAACTTCCCGGCTTCCGCGAAGGCCCTCCATGACCCATTTCGACCTCATCTGCATCGGCGGCGGCAGCGGCGGCGTGGCCACGGCGAACCGCGCCGCCAGCCACGGCGCCCGCGTGGCGCTGGTGGAATCCGGCCGCATCGGCGGCACCTGCGTGAACGTGGGCTGCGTGCCCAAGAAGATCATGTGGACGGCCGCCCAGATGGCCGAGTCGATCGAGGACGCCGCCGGCTACGGCTTCAGCGTGCCGCCGCACGGCTTCGACTGGGCGAAGCTTGTGGCCGCCCGCGACGCCTACGTGCGCAACCTCAACGCCACCTACGAGCGGGTGCTGCTCGGCAACAAGGTCGTGCTGATGCGCGGCCGCGCGACCCTGGCCGGGGCACGCACCGTGGAGGTGGACGGGCAGCGCCTGTCCGCCGACCACGTGCTCGTGGCCACCGGCGGCCATCCGCGCGTCCCCGACATCCCCGGCGCGGAGCTGGGCATCACCTCCGACGGCTTCTTCGCGCTGCAGGCGCAGCCACGACGCATGGCCATCGTGGGCGCGGGCTACGTGGCGGTCGAGGTGGCCGGCGTGATGCACGCGCTGGGCAGCGAGGTGACGCTGTGCCTGCGCCGCGACCACTTCCTGCACAGCTTCGATGCCATGCTGCGCGACGCGCTCATGCAGCACATGGAGGGCGCGGGCGTGCGGGTGCTGCGCCACTGCCAGCCGGCGCGTCTGGCGCGCGCGACGGACGGTATCGTGCTGCACGATGCGGCTGGCGCCGTCCACGGCCCCTTCGACTGCGTG
>CAZXJW010000019.1:17998-21651 GCA_964641005.1 uncultured Rhodocyclaceae bacterium | reverse complement strand
TTGAAGTTCAGCACCTTGGCACCGAGGTACCATTCGCCGCGCTTCCACTCCATCTTCTTGGCCTGGAGGTCCATCGCGAAGTCGTACACCGGCACGTAGACCATCTTCGTGCGGTGGCTGTACGCCATCGGGTGCCACTCCTTGCCGCCGTCCAGCGAGGGCGCGATGTCGGTGGTGACCTTGTCATAGGTCACGTCCTTCTCGGGCCAGTTGTAGATCGGCTTGCAGTTGTTGGCCGTGGTGATGGGCTTGGTCCAGTTCACGCGCTGGAGGGCGGTGACCCAGATGCACTTGTGCTCGTTGCCATACTTCGTCTTGACCGTGTTGACGCGGTCGATGGCGTAGATATGACCATTGCGCGAGCCGTGCAGCCACATCTTCTTGCCGCCCAGGTCGACCAGGATCATTTCGTTCACGCCGTCGTAATCGTACGGATCGTTCGGCGTGTAGTTGAAATAGCTCTTGATCTTGCCCGTGTCCGGATCCATCACGAGGTTGCTGTTGGTGAACAGGTTGTCACCGAGGCGCACGTGGCGGTCGAAGTCGGGACCAGGGTTGCCCACCGGCCAGTACAGGGTGTTGGAATCCTTGTCGTACGAGCCGGTGATCCAGGCGGAACCGCCACCGTACTTCCAGGACTCGCCAGCCCAGGTCTCGTTGCCGGGCTCGCCGGGGCCGGGGATGGTGTAGGTCTTCCACACCGGGGCACCCGTGTCGGCGTCCACCGCAGCGATCCAGCCGCGCACGCCATACTCAGCACCGGCGGTACCGAAGATGATCTTGTTGCGCAGGGCCATCGGCATGATCGTGAAGGTCTCGGCGTAGGTGTAGTCACCCATCTTCTTGTCCCAGACCACCTTGCCGGTCTGGTTGTCGAGCGCCACGATGTGGGCGTCGAGCGAGGCGAGATACACCTTGTTCTTGTACACGGCGACGCCGCGGTTCACCACGTCGCAGCACAGCTTGGGGAACACGTCGCCGGGCAGCTCGCGCTCGTACTTCCAGATCACCTTGCCCGTGGCGGCTTCGACCGCGAACACCTTGTTGTAGGACGAGGTGACGTAGATCGTGCCGTTGACCACGACAGCCTGGCTGTCCTGGCCGTCGAGAACGCCGAAGGACAGGTTCCAGACCGGCTTCAGGCTCTTGATGTTGCTCTGGTTGATCTGCTGCAGCGGGCTGTAGCGCGTCGTCTGATAGTCGCGGCCGTAGAGGAGCCAGTTGCTGGCGTCCTTGTCGGCGTTGAGCAGCATGTCGTCGGTGACGTAGTTCGGATAGAGCTTTGCAACCGCCTCTTCCAGACCCGTCGCGTTCGCACCGCTCGAGGCGATTGCGAACGCCGCGACTGCTGCCGCGTATTTGATCTGCTTCACCATGAAAATACCTCCCGAGTGTCCGCCCGCTTCTTTGGTTGGGCGGGTTGTGTTGAGAGCTTCGCGTCGAGGAAACTGCTCAGAGAGCGCGCACAGAAACAGCCGTACGGCGCGGAGCGACGGTAAGGGAAGGGGTGCCCCTTGTCAACGGCGCCGCAGGGGGCTGCCCCTCGGAAACCCGCGCCGTTATTGCATTGCACAAGGGATGGGGGCGGGAAAGACCGTCCGCCCGCCCCCCCCGGAGGTGGACAAAGCGAACCTGTCCAGCCTGCCCGCGCCGGCGGGGGCAGTCGCGGCTTCAGCCCAGGCGCACCAGCAGCGCCGACGCGTCGTCCGGCGGTGAGTCGCTGCCGATGTGGGCCTTGAGCGCCGCGCACAGGGCGGCCACGCGTCGCCCGGCGCCGGCGCCGCGGATGGCGTCCAGGGCAGCCCCCGGGCCGAAGGCCTCCCCATCCTCGCGCTCGGCCTCCAGCACGCCGTCGGAGAAAGCCGCCAGCAGTCCGCCGCGCTCGCCGCGGAAACGCGCGGGGAACGGGTCGAACTGGGCCGGACCCGCGATGCCCAGGGGCAGGTGGTTCGACGCCAGGCTGGCGCAGACGCCGCCGTCGGGATCGAGCAGGACCAGCGCCGGCATGCCACCGTTCCAGGCCACCCCGGACAGGCCGTCCGGCTCGAGCCTGATCACCACCGCGGCGATGTAGCGGCCCACGGGCATCAGGTCCTTCAGCCGCGCGTTCATCTCCGTCACCAGCTCGGGCACCGGCAGCCCCTTCTTGGCCATGCCGTAGAACACCTGCAGCGCCGGGATCAGGCTCACCGAGGCGGTGAGCCCGTGCCCGGTGGCGTCGGCGAGCAGCGCGTAGAGCGCCCCGTCGGGGGCCCGCGCCGCGGCCACCACGTCGCCACTGAAGCGCTGGGAGGGCAGCACGGTCCACTCGATGGCGCGGTCGTTCACGCCCTCGCGCAGCACGATGTTGGAGATCAGCGCCTGGGCAAGCTCCTGCTCGGCCAGTTCCTCGTCGCGCGCGGCCCGCAGTGCCGTCGCCTGGAGCCGCTGTTCCTTCTGCAGCGCCGCGATGCGCGCCATCGAGCGCATCTTCGCGCGAAGGATGGACAGGTTCACGGGCTTGCCGACGAAGTCGTCACCGCCGGCCTCCAGGGCGCGCACGGCGTCGTCCTCGGTGTCGAGCGCCGACAGGAAGATCACGGGAACCCAGGCGTCGGCCGAGTGCTCGGCGCGCATCCGGCGCACCGTCTCGATGCCGTCGAGCTCCGGCATCATCACGTCCATGAGCACCAGGTCGGGGGGCTGCTCCGCATAGCGCTCCAGCGCCTCGAGCCCGTTGGTGGCGACCACCACCTCGTAGCCCTCGTGGACGAGGAAGCCGCGCAGCAGCGCCACCACCGAGGGCGAATCGTCCACCACGAGGATCCGCGCCGCGGGATCGGATCGCGGCGCTGTCCGGTGGGCGCTCGTGGCGGCCACGGCTGCGCTCATGCCGGCACGCCCTGACCGGCGGGCACGGCGGCGGACTCGTCCGCAACCGGCAGCGCCACCACCACGCGCACGGCATTGCCGCGGCCGATGTACTCCATCTCCGGAAAGGAGAGCTGGCGCGCCAGCGCTATTCCGCGGCCGTTGGGCTCGAATGCGCGCGCCGGATCCAGTTCGCGGAACCGCGTCCAGTCGAAGCCCGGACCGTCGTCGCTCACCAGGACCGTGAGGCTCGACTCGTCGCGTCGCAGCTCCACCCTCACCCGCTTGGCCGCGTTGGCCGGCAGCGCAAGCCTGCGCCGCACCTCGACCTCCCAGGTGCCGCTCCGGAGCAGGCGCGCCTTCTCGGCGGTGGAGATGCCCAGGTTGCCGTGCTCCACGGCATTCACGATCAGCTCGAGCAGGCCGAGGCCGGCCGCGGCGGGGTCGGGGAACCGGGTCGCGAGGGCCGAGGCAAGGCGGCGCGCCTCGTCGAGGGTGCGCAGTTCGAAGCGGCCCTCCGTGAGCATCTCCAGGGAACGGGTTTCCTCGCGGGCACTGGCCACCATCGAGCGCCAGGCGGCCCGGTCGGCGAGCGCCGCACGGGTGACCGTGCGCCGCGACTTTCCCGGCGCGCCCGGGGAGGACAGGCCCTGCCCCTACCCCCTGGACCATGACGCGGCGCGGGCCTGGCTGCGTGCCTTTGTGGCGGAGCGCCTGCCCCTGTTCGGGGACTATGAGGACGCGATGAGCCGGGGGCAGGACGTGCTGTTCCACTCTGTGCTGACCCCGATGCTGCACACGGG
>CAZXJW010000019.1:0-17988 GCA_964641005.1 uncultured Rhodocyclaceae bacterium | reverse complement strand
CGAGCGCGGCACGGGGGACCGTGCGCAGCATCTCGCCGTCGTAGGGATTGGGGAGGTAGTAGTACGCGCCGGCGGCGATACCCTCGCGGATCTGCTCGGGCGTGGCGGCAGCCGTCTGGATGATCACCGGCACGTGGCGGAAGCGCTGCTCACGCTTGACGAGCCGCAGCAGCTCGATGCCGTCCATGCCGGGCATCATGCGGTCGAGGATCAGCAGGTCGAAGTCGTCCTCGCCGGCGCGCTCGAGCACCGCCCAGGCCTCGGCGCCGTCGCCGGCATCCACGAGTTCCAGGTCCTCGGCCTCCAGGTGCTCGGCGATGATCTCGAGGTTGAAGGGCTCGTCGTCCACCACGAGCACGCGTACGGGTTCCGGATTCATGCTGCAGCCCTCCTGTTCTGTTCCGTCGAATCGGCCGCGGCCGAGCGCTGCCGCGGCAGCATCACTTCGAACACGGCGCCGCCGGCGGGGTCGTTGCGGGCACTCACGCGCCCGCCGTGCTGGACGACGATCTCGCGGCAGATGGCGAGCCCCAGCCCGGTTCCGCCGGCGCCGTCCTTGGTCTTGCTGCTCTGGACGAACTTGTCGAACACCAGTTCGAGTTCGTCCTCGGGGATGCCCACGCCCTGGTCGCGCACGCGCAGCAGCACCGCGGGCACGCTGCCGCGGTCCTCGGCGCGCCGTCCCGCGGGCATCTCGCCGGCATCCACCTCCACCGTCACCCGCCCGCCCGAGGGCGTGAACTTGATGGCGTTGGACAGCAGGTTGCGCACCACCTGGCCAAGGCGCAGGCCGTCGCCCACGGCCGTGGTGTCACCGGCGGGCGGTGCGATGCCTATGGAGATGCCCTTCTCGCGCGCCACCGCCTCGAACTCGCTCAGCGCCTGGAGCGCCACCGAGCGCAGGTCGAGCGGTCCGAACTGGTAGCTCATCCGGCCAGCCTCGAGCTTCGACAGGTCGAGCAGGTCGTTGAGCAGCACCATCAGCCGGGCGGCGCTGGTGTCGATGCGCTCGAAGTACTGGCGAAGCCTCGCGCCCGCCGGGTCGGCCGCGAGCGCCGAGCCCCGATCCACGCCCAGCCGGGCGAAGGACAGGATCGCGTGCATCGGCGTGCGCAGCTCGTGGGACATGTTGGCCAGGAACTCGGTCTTGGCGCGGTTGGCGGACTCGGCCGCCTCCTTGGCCGCGCGCAGTTCGGCCGTGCGCACGTCCACCATGCGCTCGAGGTCGGAGCCGCGCTGAGCGAGCGCCGCCTGGGCCTGCTTGAGCGCGGTGATGTCCACGTCGCCGCCCACCAGCCTCAGCGGCCGGCCGTCCTCCGAGCGGATCAGGATGCCGCGCGACATGAGCCAGCGGTAGCTGCCGTCGGGCATGCGGAAGCGGAACTCCTGGTTGAAATGGTCGTCGGGCAGCGCACGCACCCAGGCGCGCATCGCGGCGGTGTGGTTCTGCTGCCAGTCGTCCGGGTGGAGATGGGCGTCCCAGAAGGCGTGGACGTCCAGATCCGGGTCGTCCGGCGCCCCGGCATGCCGGCGCATCTCGGGCGACCAGTGGAGGTGGTCGGTGGCCAGGTCCCACACCCACAGCCCGATGTCGGCGGCGCGCACCGCCGAGTTCAGGAACATCTCGCGCTCGGCCAGGGCCTGCTCCATGGCCTTGCGCTCGCTGATGTCCACCGAACTGCCCACCACGTAGCGCGTGCCGTCCGAGAGCTGCATGGGCGACTTGTTCTTGAGCATCCAGCGCGGCGCGGCCCCGCGAGGCTCGAACCGGAACTCGGCGCTGATGCGGCGCGACTCGCGCAGGACCGCGTCGTCCTCCGCCCATGCATCGGCGGTGGGCCCGGCCTCGAAGAAGTCGTGGTCGGTGCGGCCGATGACCTCCTCGCGGGTGCTGCCGAACAGCTCGCAGAACGCGTCGTTCACCACCACCCAGCGGTGCTCGTGGTCCTTCACGTACACCGGCGAGGGCAGCGCGTTGACCAGCGCGTCGAGGAACTGCCGGCCGCGCTCCACCTCGCGCATGGCCCGGCGCAGCGGGGTGACGTCGTAGACTGCCGACACGACGCCACGCCGGCCGTTGGGGAGGGTGACGGCGCGCTTGCGCTTGACCACGCTGACGCGCCGCCCGTCGGGACGCACCATCTCGTCCTCCATCTCGAGCACCGCGCCGCCCGCGGCCAGGGCCGCCTCGTCCTCGGCGCGCACGCGGCGCGCCTGCTCCTCGGGATAGATCTGGAAGTCGGTCCTGCCGCGGAAGTACGCGGGCGGCTCGCCCCACATCTCCTGGCAGCCCTCGCCCACCACGGTGATGCGGAACGCCTCGTCCTTGAGCGACACGGCCATGGGCACCGAATCCACCACCGCCTCCATCAGCTGGCGCGCGGCCATGGCCTCCAGCTCCGCCGCGCGGCGCGCGGTGAGGTCCATCATGCCCACCACCACCCGGCGGCCGTCCGGCAGGGCCAGAGAACGGCGGCTCTTGATCCCCCAGCGGCGATTGCCCCGGATCGTGAACAGTTCGCCCTCGTACACCACCGTCTCGCCGGTGGCGACGGCCTCCTCGTCCTGGGCAGCGATGCGCGCTGCCACCTCCGGCGGGTAGACCTCCGCCGCCGTGCGGCCGATGAAGTCCTCGGGCACGCCCTCGAGGAACTCGGCACCGGAGCGGCTGATGTGCAGCCAGCGCCCGCGTTCGTCCTTCACCATCAGCGGCGCCGGGCTGTTGGCGATCACGGATTCCAGCAGCAGCCGGGCGCTGTCGAGGGTGGCCTCGGCCTGCTTGCGCTCGGTGACGTCGGTGATGTAGCCATGCCAGAGCGTGGAGCCGTCCGGCTCGCGCCGCGGCGTCGAGTAGCCCTCGAGCCAGCGGTAGTTCCCGTCCCGGCCCCGCGCCCGGTAGTGCAGCCGCCATGGCCGCAGCAGGCGGGCCGAGTCGGCCACCTCGGCCAGCGTGCCCGGCAGGTCGTCGGGATGCAGCACGTCGCGGGTGCAGGAGGCGTCCTCCGCCACGTCCTCCGGCCCGACGCCGTAGATCTCCCGGATGCCCTCGCTCGCGTACGGGAAGTGCGCCGAGCCGTCGGGCCGCACGCGGTACTGGTAGATGAAGCCGGGCAGGTGACGGGCGACCTCCTCCAGCCGCTCGGTGGCCTTGACGCGTTCACTGATGTCCACGATGGCGCCCACCAGCACGACGCGACCGTCGGGCAGCGTGATTCGCCGCTTGCTCTTGAGCACCCAGCGGGCGTCGCCCACGGCCGTGACGAATCGCTCCTCGCACTGCAGGTCGGCACCGCGCAGCACCGCCGCGTCCTGGTCCAGGTGGCGTCGCACCTGTCCCGGCGGGAAGAAATCCGCGTCGGTCTTGCCCACGTAGGTCTGTTCCTCCAGCCCCAGGAAGCGACGGCCCGCCTCGTTGATGAGCACGTAGCGGTGCTGCTCGTCCTTGGCGAACACCGTCGCGGGCACCGCGTCGATGAGCGCGTCGAGGAAGGCCCGCGAGGCCTCGGCCTCGCGCCGCGCCTCGCGCTCGGCCGTGACGTCCATCACCGAGGCGATCACGAACCGCCCGCCGCCGGGAAGGCTGAGGGGAACCTTGTGCTTGAGGGTCCAGCGCGGCTGGCCGCTGCCCGTGACGAATCGATCCTCGCGCGTGAGCGGCACCCCCGAGGAGAGCACCTCCTGGTCCTCGCGTTCGTCGAGGTCCGCCTGGACCGGATCGAGCAGCTCGCGGTCGGTGTGCCCGACGAGCTGCGCGGCCGACCGGCCGTGGAACGCCGCCATGGCCCGATTCACCATCACGAAGCGGTGCTGCTCGTCCTTCACCACGAAGGGCACCGGCACGGCATCCACGATGGCCGACAGGAAGCGGTGGCTCTGCTCCAGCGCATTGGCGGCCTCCACCCGTGCCGTGATGTCGGTCTTGGAGCCCACCAGCAGGCGGCTGCCGTCGGGCAGGGCGATCACCTTCTTGGTCTTGAGCACCCAGCGGCGCGCGCGATCGGCGGTGGTGTTCTCTTCCTCGGTGACCAGCGCCTGCCCGGAGGCGAAGGCGCGCTCGTCTTCGGCCTCGTGGACTCGCGCCAGCTCCGGCGGATGGATGTCGGCGTCGGCCCGGCCGAGCACCTGCTCCGGCCGCCAGCCATTGGCCCGCAACGCCTCGTCGTTGAGCATCACGAAGCGATGCGCCTCGTCCTTTGCGAACACCTGGATGGGCAGGGCGTTGAGCACCGCGTCGAGCAGGTGGCGCTGCCGCTCGATCTGCTCGCGCAGCAAGGTCGACTCCGCCACGTCGAGCATGGTGAGCAGCACGAGCGGATGGCCGCCGGGCTGCACCAGCCGGCACTTGGACACGGCCATGTGCCGGACGCTGCCATCGGCCACCACGTAGCGGCCCTCGTAGCTCGCCGGCTCGCCCGTGGCGAGCACCCGGCGATCCGTGGCGACGAGGACCGAGAGGTCCTGGCCGGGGAAGAGCTCGGCATCGGCGTGGCCGACGATCTGCTCGCGGGAGCGGCCCAGCCATGCGCAGTAGGCGCCGTTGACCAGCTGGTAGCGGTGCTCTCCGTCCTTCAGCGCCACCGGCGCGGGAATGGCATCGAGCACCTCGGCCATGAAGCGCTGCTGGGCGCGGTCGTGCTCGCGCGCCTCGTGCTGCCAGTGGATGTCCACGATCGTCCCGATCCAGCTCGCGAGGCGCCCGTCGGACCCCAGCCGCGGCTCGCCGTGGCTGCGCATCCAGCGCCACGTGCCGTCGGCCTGGCGCATGCGGAACTCCGCGTCGAAGGCCTGGGTCACGGCCGCCGCGGACTGCAGCGTGTGCTGCAGGCGGCCCGAATCCTCGGGATGGACCAGCGCCTGCCACGAGAAGCCCCGCAGGGCATCCGGCGCGTGCCCGGTGAACTCGCGCAGGCGCCGGTTGGTGAAGGTGAGGTCGAAGTCCGGGCCGCTCTCCCAGAGCATCAGCGGCGCCGCCTCGGCGGCCTCGCGAAACAGCGTCTGCTCCCGTCCCATGGCCAGGGCGAGCCGCGACTCGGTGTCGCGCTGCGAGCGCTCCACCCGGCGCACCAGCAGGAAGCCCAGCAGCGAAGCCAGCAGGCCGAAGGCCGGCAGCTCGGAGGCGAGCGCCTCTGCGGCCGTGCGCTCGAACTCCGGCGTGCTCGCCACGTCGAGCGCCACCGCCAGGCCGTCGAAGCGGATCTCGTGCCGCTGGATGCGGGTCGGCTCGCGCTGCGCCGGCACGCCCCCGAGGCGCAGCTCCACACCGCGCAGGCCGCCGTTGATCCGGTCGAGCAACTGCTGCAGCGGCACCCCGGCAACCACGACGGCGCCGTGAACGCCGCGGTGCGCCACGCCGGCGGGCATGGCGACGATGAAGCCGGGCACGCGCCTGACCCCGTCCGGTGCGGGCAGTTCAAGCACCGGGGAGAAGCCCGGCTCGGCCGTGCGGTTGGCGCGCTCGAGCACGGCGCGCCACTGCGGGTCCGACCAGGGGTCGAAGCCCATCATCCGGTCACGCCAGGGCATGTCCGGGGCGAATCGCACCACCGGATAGCGAAGCGGTTCGGCGCTGTCCGGCCACAGCCGGAAGTGCGCCTCCCCGGACCTGCGCAACTGCGCCTCCAGCGAGGCGGTCTCGTCGCGCCGCGCGTGGCGCAGCAGCAGCACCGCCATGCCCTCGCCTTCGACGCCTCCGAGGCCCACCGAGGCCGCGTAGCGCGTCCAGCCTGCCGCATCCACCTCCGGCTGGATCGCCACCAGACCCGCCGCACCCCGGACCAGCTGATCGATGCCCGCGAGCCGGTTCTCGAACTTGCCCACCGCCTGTTCGGCAAGGACGGCGAAGTGCTCCCGCGATGCCTTGCTGGCATCATGGCGGGACACTCCCCACCAGGAGGCCGTGCCGACCACGCCCAGGACCAGGACGAGGGTCGATGCGGCCACCCGTGGCAGGCGGAGCAGGGTCCACTTCAGAGGAGCAGCAGGCATGATCCCGGAGGCATCCGAGCGGGGAGACGGAACACGAGCATTTACGTCCCTTCGTCGCCGTTCTTTAGCCGTCCTCGCGGCGCTCGCCTCGATCCTGGCCATACCCAATGCCGGCCTTGCCGACCCCCTGCTGACCTTCCCCCTCAGGATCCGCGGCCACGAGGTGCGTGCCGAGCTCGCCAACACCGACGAGACTCGCAGGACCGGGTTGATGTTCCGCAAGTCCCTGGCGGAGAACGGGGGAATGCTGTTCGTCTACGAGACCCCCGGCCGCCACGCCATGTGGATGAAGAACACCCTGGTGCCGCTGTCGGTGGCCTTCATGGACCGGGACGGCCGGATCATCAACATCGAGGACATGGAACCGCTGTCGGAAAAGGCCCACGCCTCGAAGGGCGAGGCGTGGTACTCGCTGGAGATGAACTGGGGCTGGTTCGCGAAGCGCGGCATCCGGCCGGGCGACCGGGTGGAGGGGCTCAAGGCCATCCCGCGCTGAGCTGCGGAAAGAAAAGGGCCGCGCAGGCGCGGCCCTCGTCCATCGCGCCGGGAAGGCGCGGGTCAGGCGAAGTTCTTCTCGGCGAAGCCCCAGTTGACCAGGCTGTTCAGGAAGGTCTCGACGAACTTCGGGCGCGCGTTGCGGAAGTCGATGTAGTAGGCGTGCTCCCACACGTCGATGGTGAGCAGCGCCTTGTCGCCGGTGGTCAGGGGCGTGCCGGCGTTGCTGGTGTTCACGATGTCCACGCTGCCGTCGGCCTTCTTCACCAGCCAGGTCCAGCCCGAGCCGAAGTTGCCCACGGCGCTCTTGGTGAAGGCCTCCTTGAAGGCAGCGTAGGAACCCCACTTGGCGTTGATGGCCGCGGCCAGCGCGCCGGAGGGTTCACCGCCGCCGGCGGGCTTCATGCTGTTCCAGAAGAAGGTGTGGTTCCACACCTGGGCGGAGTTGTTGAAGATGCCGCCGGAGGACTTGCGGATGATGTCCTCGAGGCCGAGGTTCTCGAATTCCGTGCCCTTGACGAGGTTGTTCAGGTTGGTCACGTAGGCCTGGTGGTGCTTGCCGTAGTGGAACTCGAAGGTCTCCTTGGAGATGTGCGGGGCGAGCGCATCCATCGCGTAGGGCAGCGCGGGCAGGGTGTGTTCCATGGAATTCTCCGGGGCGGTTTCAGGGGAGGCCGGGATTCTAGCCAAGTCCCCCCGCCGGACAAAACGCCGTGACGCCGCGCTGGCCCGCGGCGTTCACCCGGACCACCACCGCGGTGGCGTCGTTGCGTCCCATGTAGCCCGCCTGGCGGCGCAGGGACCGCACCACCGCATCCGCCGCCAGCGCCGCCGGCTCGCCACCACCGGCCAGCAGGTCCGCGAGCGCGCGCTCGCCCAGCACCTCCCAGACCCCGTCCGTGGCCAGCAGGAACACGTCGCCGTCCTCGAGCGGACCGTCGGCGCAGTCCACCACCAGGTGCGAATCCAGCCCCACCGCCCTGCGAAGCACGTGGCGCATGTCGCGGCGCGGCCACGTGTGGTCGCGGGTGAGGGCCACCAGGCGGCCGTGACGAAGGCGGTAGACCCGCGAGTCGCCCACGTGGGCCACCCGCCAGCTCCCGGCACGCAGCAGCAGCGCCGTCAGGGTGGTGACCACGCCCTCTCCGTCCGGGCGGCGATGGTTCTCGCCGGCGATCCAGTCGTTCGCGGCGCGCATCACCGTGTCCAGGCCCCGGGCGTCACCCCAGCCCGGATCGGTGGCGTAGAAATCCTCGAGCAGGGTGCGCACCGCGGCGCCGGAGGCGACCCGAGCCCGGCCATCGCCGCTCACGCCGTCGGCCACGGCCAGCAGCAGTCCGCGCCGGGCCAGTGCCTCGTCGCCGGGATCGGCGAGGCCGAAGAAATCCTCGTTGGGCTTGCCGGGCGCCGACTCGCTGGCGCAACCGACGCTGAGCGCCAGCGCCGGGCCGGCGTCGCCATCGGGCCGGAGGAGCAGTTCCCGTGCGAGGGGTACCACGGCGGGGACGAGCAATTCGGTGCCGGGACTTCCCACGGGCACGTCCTCAGCGCAGGCCGGCGGGTGCGCCCGGGTGCGCCCGGCCGACCCCTGGCGAGGCGAAGCTGCCGGCCTCTACGGCGGCGATGGCCTTGGCCTGGTTCATGTCGGTGGCGTAGCCCGAGGCGAACAGGCAGCACGCGAACTGGTTCACCAGCGGGTGGGGCAGCAGCGTCTCGCCGGACAGGCCGCGCCGGATCCACGCCGCGGTGGCCGCCGCGTCCACGGCCGCGGGCAGCCCGGGAACGCGCTTGTCCGGCCCGCGCTCCGCCTCGAACAGCCGGGTCCTGGTGGACTCGAAGATCCAGTCGATGGCGGGGCGGTGCAGCGGATGGCATACCGGCTCGCCCTCGCAGCTCGCGAGCAGCAATGCGCTCGCGCCCGTGGCGAGCAGCGTCTCGGCGAGCCGCTCGCGACGCCCCTCGGTGGAGGCGCCCACCACCAGCACCGAGTCGCCGAACGGATCGATGAGCTTGGCCACCACGTGGGCCGCGGAGCGCATGCCCAGGCGGTTCTTCAGCGACAGCAGCTGGGCAAGTCCCGGCGCGAGCACGCCCGTGGGCACGAAGGCCAGGTGCGAGGCATGCAGGGCGTCACGCGCCGCCCGCACCGACGTGCAGGGCATCACGCCGAGTTCCCGCAGCACGTAGGCCGCCGCCACCCTGCCGCCACCCTCGAGCGTGCCGTGGATCAGCACGGGCACGTTCAGGCGCTGGAGCAGGAGCGCGAGCAGTGGCAGGAGATTGGGCCACTCCCGCGCGCCTCCGTACGCCGGCAGCACCACGGGATGCACACCATCCTCGAGCGCCTCGATGGCGCAGGTGCGTGCCGCCAGGGCGCGCTGGAACCCCAGCAATTCCGCGACCGTCTCGCCGCGCATCCAGAGGGAGGCGAGCAGCGCGCCGAGTTCCAGGTCGGGCACTCCGCCGTCGAGCATCGCCGCGAACAGGTCGTGGGCGTCGGCTTCGTCCATCGCGGCGGCGCCATCGGCTGCGCCCGCGAGTGACTTCAGGTGGTGAACGAAGGGCATCGGATCTCGCAACACCGGCGGGTGCGCCGGGGGTCTCCTCGGGGAACGGGGGCATCGGGGCCCTGCGACGCCCGGGGGCGGGCGATGCGGGCTTCGTCGTGTCGCGGGTACTCAGCAAGCCCGGTGCCAGAAGACAATTGCTTGTAAATCAAGCACTCGGATCATCGCAGGCTGGACATACCCTGGGCCAGGCAAGGCGTTGGTGCAGGTGAACGAACGCCCGCCCCCGTTTGGTGCGGCACGCCCCGGGCGGCTCAGGCGAGCAGCGCTTCCACCACGCCGGCCCACGCCGCCGCGAGATTGCCGCGGTGGTATCCCCCGCCGCCGAAGGCCATGAGCCGCCCGCGGCAGCACCGGTCGGCGAACACCCTGAGCCGGGCGGCCGCGTGGGCGTGCACGGCCGGGGTGTAGCGCAGCGAGGCGAGCTGGTCGCCCGCGATGCCGTCGGCGCCGCACTGGAACACCACGAACTCGGGCTCGAAACGGGCGAGGTGCGCCTCGACCCGCCGCCAGGCGGCCAGGAACTCGGCATCTCCCGATCCCGGCGCGAGCGGCAGGTTCAGCTTGGTGCCCGCAGCCGCGCCGCGCCCGGTCTCCTCCTCGCCGCCGGTGCCGGGATAGCGGAAGCGGCCATCCTCGTGGATGTCGGCGAACACCAGGTCCGGGTCGTCCTCGAAGGCGTAGAACACGCCGTCGCCGTGGTGCACGTCGATGTCCACGTAGGCCACGCGCCGCACGCCGTGCACGCTGCGCAGGGTCTCGATGAGCACGCCCAGGTCGTTGAAGACGCAGAAGCCCGCGGCGTGGCCGCGGCCCGCGTGGTGCAGCCCGCCGATGGGCTGGAAGGTGCGCGCGAGCTCGCCGGACATGACCCGCTCCAGGCCGTCCAGCGCCGAGCCCACCACCACGGCGGAAGCCTCGTAGACCCCGGGGAACACCGGGGTGTCGCCGCCATCGAGGAACTCGAGCCCCGCGGCCTCGGCACCGGCCACGCGGTCCACGTGGGCCGCGGTGTGGAAGCGCAGCAGTGCCTCGCGCGGGGCCGGGGCCGCGGGCGCGATGCGGCGTACCCGGTTGTCGAGTCCGCGCGCCGACAGCCCGTCGAGGAACGCGCCCTGGCGGTCGATGCCCAGCGGATGCCCATCGGGGAATCCGTAGCGGGCGAGCCCGTCGCCGGCGATCAGGCCCACGGGCGCGCTCCCGGCCCGTGCGGCCCGCGGCCCCAGCACCAGCAGCGCGCCCAGGGCGCCGAGGCAACGCCGGCGGCGCGCATCAGGCGAGCGCGGCGCCACAGTGCCAGCACAGGTCGAAACTGCCGGGACTGATCTCCCCGCAGGCGGCGCAGCGCAGGCCGGGGCGCGGCGGCGCGTGCTCCCACTCGCGCACCAGTGCGCGGGCGCGCTGCTCGTCGCGCTCCCGCTCGAGCCACAGCTCGGGCCACGCGTGGGTGAAAGGGATCTCGCCCATGCCACCCTGGGCATTGGCGTTGAGCACGTGGGCGGCGATGCCGGCCTGCGCCAGCAGTTCGCGCAGCAGGTGTGCCTCGGGCAGGGAGCCGGCAGTGCAGAGCCGCAGCATCGGTGCATTCTACGAGCCCGCCAGCCCCCCTGGCGGGTGGCGATGCGCGCCGGCTAGAACAGGCGCATCTGGCCGGCGGGCGTCGGCGGACGGAACTGGCGGGTGTCGAGCCCGCCACGGCCACCAGCCTCCAGCCCGAGGCGGCGGCAGGCATTGGCGAAGCGGCGCTCGAGCAGCTGGGCGAGCAACCCCTGCCCGCGCATGCGGCTGCCGAAGGACGGATCGTTCTCGCGCCCGGCACGCATCTCGCGCATCCGGCTCATCACGTGCCCGGCCTTGAGCGGATAGTGGTGATGCAGCCAGTCCTTGAAGAGCTCCTTGATCTCGTAGGGCAGGCGCAGCAGCACGTAGCCCGCACGGGTGGCGCCCGCGGCGGCGCCGGCCTCGAGCACCCGTTCGAGGCCGTCGTCGGTGAGGAACGGGATGATGGGAGCCACCATCACGCCGCAGGGGACGCCCGCCTCGGTGAGCGCGCGGATCGCCTCGATGCGGCGCGCAGGACTGCTGGCGCGAGGCTCCATGCGCCGCGCGATGCCGTGGTCGAGGGTGGTGACCGACACGTACACCCGGACCAGGTTGCGCCGGGCCATGGGCGCGAGGATGTCGAGGTCGCGCAGCACGAGCGCGTTCTTGGTGACGATGCCCACCGGGTGGCCGCACTCGGAGAGCACCTCGAGGACGCCACGGGTGATGCGGTAGTGCCGCTCCACGGGCTGGTAGGGGTCGGTGTTGGCGCCCAGCGCGATGGACTCCACGGCATGGGAGGGCTTCGCCAGCTCTTCGCGCAGCAGCTGCGCAGCGTTCACCTTGGCGAACAGCCGGGTCTCGAAGTCGAGCCCCGGCGAGAGGTCGAGGTAAGCGTGGCTCGGACGGGCGTAGCAGTAGATGCAGCCGTGCTCGCAGCCCCGGTAGGGATTCAGGGACAGCGTGAAGGGGATGTCGGGCGAATCGTTGCGCGACAGGATGCTGCGCGCGTGCTCCTCGGTGACCTGGGTGCGCAGCGCGGGAAGCATCTCCTCCCACTCGGCGGCGTCCCAGCCGTCATCGAACGCCTCCCGGCGACGGCCCTCGAAGCGGCCTTCCGGGTTGAGGGTGGCGCCGCGGCCCCGCCGGGGAGCCTGGGCCGCGCCATCGTGGGTGCGAAGCGACACACTGTTCTTATATACAGTAACCGGGCCGCATGCAAGCGCGCGACATCCGCCCGGGCCTGCAACGGCTCCAGGGGAGGCCTGGGGGGAAGTCGTGAAGCGGATGGGGCCGGGTGCGCCGGCCGGGTGCGCGCCAGGCGGCTCAGCCGGGCAGCACCATGCGGCATGCCGCCCGGAACAGCTCGGAATCGGCCCGGCCCAGGGTTTCGAGGATGCTGAAGTGATTGTCCTCGGGACAGGGGACGTCCTCGGCGATGACGGACTTCCACCGCGACCGGATCAGGGCGTGCTGGTCCTGGAAGCCCTCGATCTCGCGCCCTCCCACCGCCAGGGTGAGCGGCGCATCGGTGGCCGGTGGCATCCACGCCGGACTCACCCGCAGGGCCGAGGCCTCGTCGAGACGGATGTCGCTGTTGATGGAGGGCACCTGCACCAGCGGGCCGAGGTCGTAGACCCCGCTCACAGACAGGCCGCCCGAGATCACCCGCTCGGGCAGGTCGGGCGCATAGCGCGGCCACTGGGCGGCCATCATCATGGTGGCCAGGTGGCCGCCGGCGGAATGCCCCGCCACGTAGAGGTTGTTGCCGAAGGCGCCATAGCGGCTGCCGTTGCGGTAGAGCCAGGCCGTGGCCTTGAGCATCTGGCGCACGATCTCCTCGACCTTGACCGAGGGACACAGCGCGTAGTTGGGCATGGCCACGGTGACGCCGAGCTTGACGAACTCGGTGGCCAGGAAGGAATGGTCGCGCTTGTCCAGCGAGCGCCAGTAGCCGCCGTGGATGAACATCAGCAGCGCGCGCGAGCGTCCCTCGGCGCGGAAGATGTCCATCTTCTCCATGGGATGGTCGCCGTAGGCGATGTCGAGATCGCAGTCGAGCTCGTCCCGCGCCTGCTTCGACAGCCGGGTCCAGCGGTCGAAATGCTGGGCGTACTCCGGCACCGCTGCACGGTTGTTGTACCGCTTCTCGTTGGCCGCGGTCTGCTCGTCCACTGCTTGGATCCCCTCGGATTCTTATCGAGCGCGCGGTCTGTCGCCCTGGCGGAGCGCCGCGTCTGGCTGCAAAAGGCGTTATTGAACCCAATCAGGGCATTGGCTGTCCACTGCGGCGTTCAAAATCCTTGAGTGATCAGGTACATGACCCCCGCCCTCCGACTGCTCGCCGCGCTCCTCGCGGCCTCTGCCCTCCCCATGCCCGCCGCAGCCCAGGACATGGCGCAGCGCTTTCGCCTCGAGGTCGAGACCGGGGCTGCATGGCAGTCCCGCAACGACGTCCAGATCCCCAACGACGCCTCCGGCACCCGCTTCTCGCTCCGGGACACGGTGGGCACCGGCCCGGTCCCCATCGTCCGGGTGGACGCCGCCTGGGCACTGAACGAGCGCCAGGACCTGCGCGTGCTGCTCGCGCCGCTGTCCTACGAGGAGGGCGGGACCCTGTCGGGCCCGGTGAACTTCAAGGGTGGCAGCTTCCAGGCCGGCGCCGTGGACGCCACCTACCGCTTCAACTCCTGGCGCGCCACCTGGCGCTACCGGGTGCTGGACAACGGCCCCTGGCTGGTGAAGCTGGGCGTCACCGCCAAGGTGCGCGACGCCGAGATCACGCTCCGCCAGGGCGGCACCACGGCCACCGACACGGACGTGGGGCTGGTGCCGCTGCTGCACGTGTACTCGGAGTACCGCTTCAACGAGCGCTGGAAGGCGATCCTCGACGCCGACGCCCTGGCGGCCCCCCAGGGCCGCGCCTTCGACGTGGGCCTGAAGGCCGGCTACGACTTCAGCCGCACCGTGGGCATCACCGCCGGCTACCGCATCCTCGATGGCGGCGTGGACAACGACACCGTGTACAACTTCGCGCGCTTCCACCAGGCGCTGGCCTCGCTGGTCTGGCGCTTCTAGGCGAGCGGGCCCCGGGCGCTGCAGAATCCGGGCTCTCCGAGGAGGACGCTTCATGGGCGACGAAGGTTTCGCGCATCCCGAGTTCCTGGTTGACACCGCGTGGCTGGCCGGGCGGCTGGACGACCCCGGCGTGGTGGTGCTCGACGGCACCACCCACCTGATGGCTCCGCCTCCCGTGCCCTACCGGGTGGTGGCGGGCCGCGCCGACTTCGAGGCCGGCCACGTGCCGGGCGCGCAGTTCGTCGACCTGGATGCCGAGCTCTCCGACCCGCGCCAGCCGCCGGGACTGCACTTCACCCTGCCGCCGCCGGAGCTGTTCGCCGCGACCATGGGGCGGCTCGGCGTGGGCGACCACAGCTTCGTGGTCTGCTACGCCACCGCCAACCACTGGTGGGCCACGCGGCTGTGGTGGATGCTGCGGGTGTTCGGCCACGACCGCGCGGCCGTGCTCGACGGCGGCTTCCAGAAGTGGAAGGCCGAGAACCACCCGGTGGACACCGGTCCGGCCCGCGCCCGACCCGCCGCCACCTTCACGCCCCGCCCCCGTCCGCACCTCGTGGCCGACCGGCACGACGTGCTCGCCGCCATCGGCCGCGACGGCGCCTGCATCCTCAACGCCTTGCGCCCGGAGCAGCACGCCGGCACCGGGGGCACGGTGTACGGCCGGCTCGGCCGCATCAAGGGCAGCATCAACGTGCCCGCCGTGCAGCTCGTGGACGAGCACAATGTCTTCAAGCCCGCTGCCGAGCTGCGCCGCCTCATGGCCGGCCCGCTGGCCCAGCCCGAGGTCATCACCTACTGCGGCGGCGGCATCGCCGCCTCGAGCGCAACCCTGGTGCTCAACATGCTCGGCCACGACAAGGTGCGCCTCTACGACGCGT
The DNA here is from genome assembly GCA_964641005.1 of uncultured Rhodocyclaceae bacterium. GTDB lineage: Bacteria > Pseudomonadota > Gammaproteobacteria > Burkholderiales. The sequence continues at coordinate 3,440 of CAZXJW010000019.1, read as the reverse complement.
CACTCTCCGAGTGGGCGCCCGATCCGTCGCTGCCCATGGAAGGCCCCGACACCGCGCCAGCCGGCTGACCTGCATCAAGGCCGGGGCCGCGCCCCGGCCTACAGTGGCGTGCCCGACACCGGCGTCACCATGCCCGCCACCGACCCTGCCGCCGACACCGCCACCCCGCCGCGCCGGGCCGTGGTGTTCCGCGCCCGCGGGCTCGCCAAGACCTATCGCATGGGCGAGGTGGAGGTGCAGGCCCTGCGCGGCGTCGATCTCGACCTGTACGCCGGCGAGTTCGTGGTGCTGCTCGGCGCCTCGGGCAGCGGCAAGTCCACGCTGCTCAACATCCTCGGCGGGCTCGATGCCCCCAGCGCCGGTGAAGTGGCATGGCTCGACCACCCGCTCACGGGCGCCTCCGACGAGGCGCTCACCCGTTTCCGCCGCGAGCACGTGGGCTTCGTGTTCCAGTTCTACAACCTGATTCCCAGCCTCACGGCACTCGAGAACGTGGCGCTGGTCACCGAGATCGCGCACCACCCCATGCGCCCCGAGGAGGCGCTCGCCCTGGTGGGCCTGTCCGAGCGGCTCGACCACTTCCCCGCGCAGCTCTCCGGCGGCGAGCAGCAGCGCGTGGCGATCGCCCGCGCCATCGCCAAGCGCCCGGACGTGCTGCTGTGCGACGAGCCCACCGGCGCGCTGGACTTCGCCACGGGACGGCTGGTCCTCGAGGTGCTCGAGCGCGTGAATCGCGAACTGGGCACCACCACCGCGGTGATCACGCACAACGCCGCCATCGCGCGCATGGCCGACCGCGTGATCCACCTCTCCAGCGGGCGCATCGCCTCCATGGAGGTGAACGCCACGCGCGCGGCGCCGTCAGAGCTGTCGTGGTGAGGCTGCCCGCACTGGAGCGCAAGCTGCTGCGCGACCTGTGGCGGCTGCGCGGCCACCTGGCCGCCGTGGCGCTGGTCACCGCCTGCGGCGTGGCCACCTGGGTCACCATGCGCAGCGCCTACGAGGCGATGCTCCAGGCCCGGGAGAGCTATTACACGCACTGGCGCTTCGCGGACGTGTTCGCCGAACTGCGGCGGGCACCTGCGAACCTCGCCCTGCGAGTGGCCGCCCTCCCCGGCGTGGCCGCCGTGCAGGCGCGCACCCGCACCGAAGCACAGGCGGCGGTGCCGGGCTTCGGTGATCCCGTCACCGTCCGTCTCGTCTCGCTGCCCGAACCGGCCGGGTCGGCGCTCAACGACGTGTTCGTGCGCAGCGGCCGCCGCCCCCTGCCCGGTGCACCCGACGAGGTGCTCGCGGCCGAGGGATTCGCCACCGCCCACGGCCTGCGCCCCGGCGATGCGATCGAGGCCGTGATCAACGGCCGCTGGCAGCGGCTGCGCTGGGTGGGCACGGGCGGCTCTCCCGAGTACGTGCACGTGATCGGCGGCGCGGGCGTGTTCCCGGACGACCTGCGCTACGGCGTGATGTGGATGGACGGCGCGGCGTTGGCCGCCGCACTGGACATGCGCGACGGCTTCAACGCGCTCGCCCTCACGCTCGCGCCCGGAGCCGACGCGCGCGACGTGATCGCCCGGCTCGACGTCCTGCTCGCGCCCTGGGGCTCGCCGGGCGCGTACGCGCGCGACGAGCAGGTGTCCCACCAGATGCTCGACGGCGAGATCGAGCAGGACCGCGTCACCGGCGTGGTGGTGCCCGCCATCTTCCTGGCCGTGGCGGCCTTCCTGATCCACAACGTGCTGGCGCGCCTGATCGCCCTGCAGCGCGCCCAGATCGGCGTGCTCAAGGCCTTCGGCTACGGCAACCGCCGCATCGCCCTGCACTACCTCGCGCTGGGCCTCGCTGCGGTGCTGGCCGGGGGCATCGCCGGCCTGCTGCTGGGCCTCTGGCTGGGGACGGGCCTCGCGGGCCTGTACCAGCGCTTCTTCCACTTTCCCGAACTGGTGCTGCGCGTGTCGGCCGCGAACGTGGCCGGCGCGCTCGCCGTGTGCGTGGCGGCGGCGACCGCGGGGGCGTGGCCGGCCGTGCGCCGGGCGCTCGCCCTGGCTCCAGCCGAGTCCATGCGCGCCGAACCCCCGCCACGCTTCCGCCCGCTGCTGCTCGAGCGCCTCGGCCTGCACCAGCGCCTCGCGCCGGCGGCGCGCATGGTGCTGCGCAATCTCGAGCGCCGTCCGCTGCGCGCGGCGGCCTCGGTCACGGCCGTGGCGCTGGCATGCTCGCTGCTGGTGGTGGGCCAGTTCGGCATCGACGCTCTCGAGGAGACCGTGCGGCTGCAGTTCCGCAATGCCCGCCGCGACGACGTGCGGGTGGCCTTCCGCGAGGCGCTCTCGCCCGAGGCAGCCCGGGACCTGGGCGGCCTGCCCGGCGTGCTGCAGGTGGAGGGCATCCGCGTGGCCGCGGCTCGGCTGCGCCACGGCCACCGCAGCAAGCGGGTTGCCGTCCACGGCCTTCCGCCCGGAGCCGAGCTGCACCGCATCGTGGGCAGCGACGGCCGGGAGGTGGACGTTCCGGCGGAGGGCGTGGTGCTCGGAACCAGCCTGGCGCGCCTGCTCCAGCTCGTCCCGGGGGACACGGTCGTGGTGGAATTCCTCGAGGGGGAGCGGCGCGTGCGCCAGCTCGCGGTGGCGGCCACGGTGGAGGAGTCGGTGGGTCTCTGGGTCTACGCCTCGCGCGAGGGACTCGCCCGCTGGATGGGCGAGGGGCCGCGCGTCACCGACGCCTACCTGCGGGTGGATCCGCTGCAGCTCGATGCGCTGTATGCACGCCTGCGCGCCATTCCCGCGGTGTCGGGCGTTACGCTGCGCGAGGCCACCATCGCGAGCTTCCTGGACACCATCGCCCGCAACCTGCGCATCTCCATCGACATCCTGATCGTCTTCGCCTGCGCGATCGCCGCGGGCGTGGTGTACAACGGCGCACGCATCGCCCTGTCGGAGCACGCGGCCACGCTGGCGAGCCTGCGGGTGCTCGGGTTCCGTCGGGCGGAAGTGAGCGCCATCCTGCTGGGCGAGCAGGTGCTGCTCACCGCCGCCGGCATCCCGCTCGGGCTGCTGGCCGGCTACGGCCTGTGCGGCTGGCTCGCGCTGCTGCTCGAGACCGACTACTACCGCTTGCCGCTCACGCTGTCCGGCCGCACCATCGGCACGGCCGCCGGGGCGGTGACGGCCGCCGCCGTGGTCTCGGGCGCGCTCGTGGCCTGGCGGGTCCGTCACCTCGATCTCGTTGCCGTGCTCAAGACCCGTGAGTGAATCTCCATTCCGCCTCGCGCGCCTTGCGGCCTGGGCCGCAAGCCTTGCCGTGTCCGGCGCCGCCGGCTGGCTGCTGTTCGCCCCGTCGCCGCCCGAGGTCGACGCCACCCCCGCGCAGCGCGGCCCGATGCAGGTGAGCGTTGACCAGGAAGGCGAAGTGCGGGTGCACGACCGCTACGTGGTGGCCGCGCCGGT
>CAZXJW010000018.1:16019-22055 GCA_964641005.1 uncultured Rhodocyclaceae bacterium | reverse complement strand
CGGGCATCACGCCGGAAGGCTTCGTGAAGATCACCGACCGCACCAAGGACCTCATCAAGTCCGGCGGCGAGTGGATCAGTTCGGTGGACCTGGAGAACGCCATCATGGGTCACCCGGCCGTGGCGGAAGCGGCGGTGATCGCCGTGCCGCACCCCAAGTGGGCCGAGCGGCCGCTGGCGGTGGTGGTGTTCAAGCAGGGCCAGCGCGTCACGCAGCAGGACCTGCAGCAGTACCTGGCCTCGAAGATGGTGAAGTGGATGGTGCCCGACGCCTTCGCCTTCGTGGAGTCGATCCCCCGCACCTCCACGGGCAAGTTCCAGAAGACGAAGCTGCGCGAGATGTATCCGAAGTGGGAATGGCAGGAAGCCTCCTGAGCCCTGCACGAGAGGAAAACGACATGGACTTCCAGATCTCCGCCGAGCACACCATGATCCGCGACCTCGCGCGCCAGTTCGCGCGCCGCGAGATCGCCCCCGTCGCCGCGGCCTGCGACCGCGAGGCGCGCTTCCCCATGGAGGTCTACGACCGCCTGCGGGAGGTCGGCCTGGCCAACGTCACCATCCCCGCCGCCTACGGCGGCATGGGGCTGGGCTGCATGGAGCTCGCGCTCGTCACCGAGCAGCTCGGCTGGGGCTGCGCCGGCATCGCCGGCTCCATCGGCATCAACTCCATCGTGGCCGACGTGTTCCACGTGGCCGGCACCGAGGAGCAGCGCAAGCTGGTGTTCGGCCGCATGCTCGAGGGCCAGTGGGGCGCCTATGCGGTCACCGAGCCCTCGGCGGGGTCCGACGTGGCGGCCATCCGCACCCGCGCCGAGCGGCGCGGCGAGCGCTACCTCATCAACGGCTCGAAGGTGTGGATCTCCAACGCGCCGCTGGCGCACTTCTTCATCGTGTTCGCCAAGACCGACACCACGGCCGGCCACAAGGGCATCAGCGCCTTCATCGTCGACCGCGACATGGCGGGCCTGCGGCTGGGCAAGTCGCTGGGCAAGATGGGCCAGCGCGCCGCGCCCGCGGGCGAGGTGTTCTTCGACGGCGTGGAAGTGCCCGCCGACCGCCTCATCGGCAACGAGGGCGACGGCTTCATGATCGCCATGAAGGTGTTCGACCGCTCCCGCCCGATGGTGGGCGCGCTGGCCCTGTCGGTGGCGCAGCGCTGCCTCGACGAGGCGGTGGGCTACGCGAAGCAGCGCCACACCATGGGCAAGCCCATCATCGAGCACCAGGCCATCGGCCACAAGATCGCCGACATGGCGGTGCGGGTGGAGGCCTCGCGCCTGCTGGTGTACCAGGGCGCCACCCTCATGGACGCGGGCAAGCCCAACACGCTGCAGGCCGCCTACGCCAAGCTGTTCGCCGCCGACAGCGCCATGCACTGCGCCACCGAGGCCGTGCAGGTGTTCGGCGGCATGGGCTACAGCACCGAGTACCCGGTGGAGAAGCTGTTCCGGGACGCCAAGGTGCTGCAGATCTACGAAGGCACCAGCGAGATCCAGAAGACCATCATCGCGCGCGAACTGGCGCGCGCCTGAACGCGCACCAACACCCGGCCAGCGTCGCGCGCAGCGGCCCTGGCGGGGCGCAGCGTTCGTGGCCTGGCGCGTTCAGCGCGCGTCGCGGCCCAGCGCCTGCACCCTCTCCAGCCACCCCTTGCGCGCCGCATCGGCGCCCGGCGCTTCCACGCCGCCGATGAGCGTGTCGCGCACCGGTGATATGCCGCACAGTCCCAGCACGTTGCGCTTCAGGCTGCGCAGGCTGTGGGCCAGGAAGAACCAGCGGTAGGCCGCGGCCGGCATGCCCATGGTGACGATCACACGGGCCGATTTCCCCGACAGCAGCTTGCGGGGCATGCCGCCGCCCGGCGCTGCGGGCTGGACCGCGAAGCCCTCGCGGAACAGTTGCTCGAAAAAGGCCTGCAACAGCGCCGGCGGGCTGCCCATCCAGAGCGGATACACGATCACCAGGTGATCGCAGCGCGCGATGGCTTCCTGGGCGAGGCGGATGTCGGGCGGCGGCGTGGCGCGCCACTCCTCGGCGGTGCGCAGCAGCGAGAAGTCGAGCTTCGCCACCGCGAGAGTCTCCACCCCGTGGCGGCTGTCCCGCGCGCCGGCCGCATAGGCCTCGGCGAGCGCGTGGCAGAAGTGGCCGCCGCGCGGATCAGGGTGCCCCTGGATGATGACGATGCGTGCCATGGCCCCTCCCCGGGCATGGAGCGAGGCGCGAGTGTGGGGCGTCGCGGGACTCCGTGGCAAGGGCGGTTTTCCCGGCGTGGGACCGTACGGCGCTGCGTCGCGCCGTGGGGTTCCGAAACCCCGCCCACTGCAGAAACTCGCGGGCTTGCCGTTACTGCAGGCATAGACTTCTCCCGGCCGCCATGTTCAGGAAGCTCCGTATCGCCGTGCTCGCACTGGTGCTCGTGAACGTCGCCGTGGGGACGTGGCTCACGCGCGCGCGCACCACGTCCTGGACCACGCCCCTGCGGGTGACCGTGTTCCCCATCGCGGCCGACGCGAGCCCCGCCACCGCGGCCTACATCGGCCGGCTCGACCGCGACCGGCTCGCGCCGATCGAGGCCTTCTTCCGCGAGGAGGCCGCGCGCCACGCACTGCCCCTGTCCGCCCCCGTGGAAGTGCGCACCGGGCCGCGCGTGGCCGAGATGCCGCCCCCGCCGCCCTACGGGGAACGGGGCGTTCCGGTGATCCTGTGGAGCCTGAAGATGCGCTGGTATGCGTGGCGCCACGGCGGCACCGACGGGCCGAAGCCCCACGTGCGGCTGTTCGTCCTGTTCCACGACCCGCAGCTGCGCACCAATGCCGGCCACTCGCTGGGGCTGCAGAAGGGAATGGTGGGCGTGGTCAACGCCTTCGCCGACGATGCCCTGGCCGGCCAGAATACGGTGGTGATGGCCCACGAGCTGCTGCACACCGTTGGCGCCACGGACAAATACGACCCGGCGACCAACCAGCCGGCGTATCCGGAGGGCTACGCGGAGCCGGAGCGCGAGCCGCTGCTGCCGCAGCCCTTCGCGGAACTGATGGCGGGGCGCACGCCGAAGACGCGGGAGCGGGCGGATATCCCCGCGAGCCTGGCGGAGGTGCTGCTCGGGCCCCGCACCGCCGAGGAGATCGGCTGGGTGGCGGCGCGGGGGCGGTAGGGCGTCAGGTGGTGACGAAGAAGTCGGTGTTGTCGAGCGTGTCGGGGCTGCCGTTGATCACGGCGAACTTGACCGGCGCCGCGGCCAGTGCGCTTCCGTCCCGGTCGTAGTACAGATCCCCCGTGGTGGTGTTGTAGATGATCCGATGGGACGGGGCGGACGCCGCGTTGATTCCCGCGCCCGACGAAAACTCGCCCGCCTGGAGGGCCTGTGACGTGGCTCCAAGGCCCGTGAACACCGACTTGCTCAGGTCGATCCGGTCCTGGGATGGATCGAAGTCATCGAGAGTGTCCACGTTGAGCGCGGCGGAAAGCGGCGTATCGAAGATGAAGACGTCGCTTCCGTCGCGTCCATTGAGCAGGTCGTTGCCTGCGCCGCCGTTGAGTACGTCGTTCCCCTGCAGGCCGTCCAGGGTGTCGTTGCCGCCGCCCCCGGCGATGGTGTCGTTGCCTTCCTCCCCTACGAGGATGTTCGCGCCGCCATTCCCGGAGATGCTGTTGTCAGCCGCGTTGCCGATGCCGGTGAGGTTCGCGGTGCCGGTGAGCGTGAGGAACTCCACGTTTTCGGAGAGGCGAACTGTCACGCTCGAGATGACCGTGTCGATCCCGCCACCCTCAGCCTCCCCCACGCCATCGAGTTCATTGTCCACCACGTAGGTGTCGCTGCCCGCGCCGCCCGACATGAGGTCGGCGCCCGCACCGCCGTCCAGGCGGTTGTTGCCGTCGTTGCCCACCAGCAGATTGCCGCCCGCGTTGCCCGTGGCGTTGATGTTCGCGCGCCCGGTGAGCACCAGGTTCTCGAGGGTGGGCAGCAAGGTGAGGGTGATGGCGCTGCGCACGGTGTCGTTGCCTCCGCTGGGCAGTTCGGTGATCACGTCCCCCGCGCTGTCCACCACGTACTCGTCGTCGCCGGCGCCGCCGGTCATGCGGTCGGCGCCTTCGCCCCCATCGAGCACGTCGGCGCCCGCGCCGCCGTCCAGCACGTCGATGCCCGCGCCGCCGAGCAGGTTGTCGCCGCTTTCACCGCCCACGAGCGTGTCGTTGCCGGCGCCGCCCTGCAGGAAGTCGATGGCCGCGCCACCGGTCACCGAGTCGTTGCCGGAGCCGCCGTCCACCATCACGGTGTGGGCGCCGCCCAGGCTGATCACGTCCGCGGCCGCCGTACCGGTGATGAACGGGTCACGGCCGCCGTTGCCGTCGAAGACGGAGGCCATCACGTCCACGCCGTTGGTGGCGAGATCCGACCCGTCCTCCCAGGTGACGACGAAGCCGCCGCCCGCGAGGCCGGCCAGCGCTGGCTGCGTCTGGGCGGTAAGGACATTGTTGACACGAAAGGCCTCGCCCACGGGTGCACCCGCGGAATCGAAGCGGCGCGCCGCCACGTTGAGCGTCGAGTTCGATCCCGTGTCCGCCACCCAGGACACGACGAAACCCCCGTCGGCGAGCGATGCGACCGAGGGGGCGGATTGCACCAGGCCGAAGGTCTCGCCATCCACGAAGAACTGCCCGCCCGCCGGCGTGCCGTTGGCATTGAAGACGCGGGCGGCGATGTCGCCGGCTCCGACGCCGTCCGCGCTCACCCAGGCAACGACGAAGCGGCCGTCCTCGAGCATGGCGACGGACGGAATCTCCTGGTTGTTGGCGGTGACCGTGTTGACGGCGAAGCGGCTGCCTGCGAGCGCGCCATCCGCGTCGAAGCGCTGCGCGAAGATGCCGGTGCCGTCGGCATCCAGGCCGCTCCACGCCACCACGGTACCCACGCCAGCGATGCCGGCGGCGTCCGGAGAACTGTTCGAGCCATCGACGCTCAACATGCCGATGTTGAAGGATGAACCATCGATCCCGATCGAGGACGCGCGGATGACCCAGCTTCCGAAGCCCGAGGTGTCGCTTTCGTGGTACGCGAGGAGGAAGCGGTCCGTGCCCAGCGGCGCCAGGGCGGGCGTCTGAAAGTCCACCCCTGACGAGACCCCGGTGGCGTCCATGGACCTCACGGCCTCGCCGCTCGGCCCGAAGATGCGCAGCAGGATTCCGAAATCCGGCGAGGTCCCGGAGTCCGCCGCGGTGATCGCCACGACCGTGCTGCCGTCGCCGAACACCGCCACGTCCGTTTCGGTGACGATCTGGAAGTCGACGGCGCCGAAGACTCGGGCCTCCGGGCCCACGGCGAATCCCGCCGCGTCGAAGCGTTGCACGAAGCCGTTGAACGGGTTGCCGCCCCCGTCCAGGGTCTGGTTCGCCCACGCGACGACGAAGCCGCCATCCGGCAAGGCCGCCACGGAGGGCTGGTACTGGTTGCCCGGGCGAGTGGTGTTGACCCGGAACTCTGCCTGGCCGAGCGAGAGCGCGGCGTTGCCGAACGTCAGGCGTTCGATGCGCGACAGGGTGTCGATGCCGTCGGAGCCGTCTGCCGCGTTGGCGTCCGTCACCACGAGCCGGCCCTGGGCATCGGCGCTGAACCGGTAGCCGGCCAGCACGCCCGAGTACCAGGCGGTGTCGACGTAGTCCCTGTCGATGGACCACACCGGGGAGCCACCGCCGTCGATGGTGTCGTTCCCGCCGAGTCCGGCGAGCGTGTCGTTGCCGAATCCCCCGGTGAGCAGGTTGTCGAGGCGGTTACCGTAGAGCAGGGCCATGGCGCAATCTCCGGAGTGGATCGGATCGATCAGTCCGGGATGCTATCCGCTGCCACCCGGTCGCGCCACGGGATGGGGAGGGGGCCCCGTGCCGAACCCGCCTCCCGGAGGGGCTACTCCATTTCCACCATCCCGCTCACCACCATCACCACCCGGCTGGTGCCGCCTTCCACGCTCGGCGGCGTGGCCACCTCGTCGGCCACGGCGGCCTTGGCGGCCATCATCATCCGCGGCATGGGTGGGGG
>CAZXJW010000018.1:12326-16009 GCA_964641005.1 uncultured Rhodocyclaceae bacterium | reverse complement strand
CCCGCCAGCCGCGCGCGCCGAAGGCCTCGGCGATGCGCGCGGCGCGGTCGCGGAACGCACCGATGGCACCGGCGAGCAGTTCGTCCTCGGCCTTCTTGCGGGCCTCGGGCGAGACGCTGAAGTCGATGCCGCCCAGCCGCAGGGTGGTCTGCAGGCGCCCCACCAGCTCGCTCACGCGCCGGAAGTCCGCGCCCTCCACGATCAGGTCGGTGCGGGCGCGCCAGCGCACGATGCGCGTCTTGTCGTAGATCGGCCAGGTGTTGTAGCCGCCGGTCTTCACCTTCACGCCCTCGGCCGACCTGGCGATGCGCACGGCATCGGCCAGGGCCCGGTTGACCCGCTCGGCCAGCTTCGGCGGGCTGGCGTCCTCGTCCTCCACGTACAGCACGGCGCGCATGAGGTCGTTCTCGATCTCCACGGCGGCCTGGGCCTGGAAGCTCACCCGGCCGGCGTCGCTGCGCACCTCGTCGGCATGGGCGCCCAGGGTCGTGATCAGGGCCGCGGCCGCGGCGAGGCTGGAAAGGGTAGTCTTGCTCATCGTTCCTCCGGTCAGCAGAATCGCTGGCCACTATAACGAACGACCCCGCCTGGCGGGGTTAGCGAAAGGCCGGGTGTCCTCCATGGGCGACAGCAACGACGACGGCAAGCCGCCCCCCCACGGCTACCGGCGCAACCTCACCGACTACGGCGACAAGCGCTTCGCCCTGTACCTGCGCCGCTCCTTCGCCCAGTCCATGGGCTTCTCGCGCGCGCTCATGGACCGGCCCATCGTGGGCATCGCCCGCACCGACAGCGGCTTCAACAATTGCCACCGTGGCGTCCCCGAGCTGGTGGAGGCGGTCAAGCGCGGCGTGCTGGCCGCCGGCGGCCTGCCCCTGGACTTCCCCACCATCTCGCTGGGCGAGGTGTTCCTCAGCCCCACCAGCCTGGTCTACCGCAACCTCATGTCCATGGACACCGAGGAGATGATCCGCGCCCAGCCCATGGACGCGGTGGTGCTGGTGGGCGGCTGCGACAAGACCGTGCCTGCCCAGCTCATGGGCGCGCTGTCGGCGGACATGCCCGCCATCCAGCTGGTGACCGGGCCCATGCTCGCCATGCCCTTTCGCGGCGAGCGCCTGGGCGCCTGCACCGATTGCCGGCGCTTCTGGGCGAAGTACCGCGCCGGCGAGGTGGACGACGCCGGCATCGACACCATCGAGGCCAACCTCGCCACCACCGCGGGCACCTGCGCCGTCATGGGCACGGCCAGCACCATGGCCTGCATCGCCGAGGCCCTGGGCATGAGCCTGCCCAACACCGCTGGCATCCCCGCGGTGCATGCCGACCGCATCCGGGCCGCCGAGGCCTGCGGCACGCGCGCCGTGGCCATGGCGGGCAAGGGGCCGTTGCCCTCGCAGGTGGTGACGCCTCGGGCCGTGGAGAACGCGCTGCGGGTGCTGCTGGCCATCGGCGGGTCCACCAACGCCATCATGCATCTCACGGCCATCGCCGGGCGGCGCGGCATTCCCGTGTCGCTCGAGCGCCTGAACGTTCTCTCGGACGAGACCCCCGTGCTGGTGGACCTCAAGCCCACCGGCCAGCACTACATGGCCGACTTCCACGCCGCCGGCGGCATGGACGCGCTGCTGTGGGAAATGCGCGACCTGCTGCACCTGGACTGCCTCACGGTGGACGGGCGCACCCTGGGCGAGCGGCTGCGCGAGCCGGCCTTCGTGGACCGGGGCGTGATCCGTGCGCGTGCCGAGCCCTTCGACCCGGTGGGCGGGCTCGTGGCGCTGTTCGGCTCGCTCGCCCCGCGCGGGGCCATCCTCAAGCGCTCGGCGGCCGATGCGCGGCTGTTCGAGCGCGAGGCGCGCGCGGTGGTGTTCACCTCGCTCGAGGATCTCGCCGGCCGGATCGACGATCCGGCCCTGGACGTGACCGCCGACGATTTCCTGGTGCTGCAGAACGCCGGCCCCCGCAGTGCCGCCGGGATGCCCGAGGCGGGCTACCTGCCCATCCCGCGCAAGCTCGCCCAGGCGGGCGTCAAGGACATGGTGCGCATCTCGGATGCGCGCATGAGCGGAACGGCCTACGGCACGGTGGTGCTCCACGTGTCGCCCGACTCGGCCTCCGGCGGGCCGCTCGCACTGGTGCGCAACGGCGACCGCATCCGCCTGTCGGTGAAGCAGCGGCGCATCGACCTGCTGGTGGACGAGGCCGAGCTGGCGCGGCGCCGAGTCGGCTTCGCGCCGCCGGTGCTGGCCACCCGCGGCTATCGTCGCCTGTACGCTGACCACGTCCTGCAGGCGGACCAGGGGGCGGACTTCGACTTCCTGCGCTGGGCCGGCGATGCGTAGCGTGATGCGCAAGGTGCGCAGCTTCCGCCCGCTGGGCTGGGCCAAGACCTTCCCGTGGAAGCAGTCGCTGTTCGTGGGCGTGCCGGTGCTGGCGGGCCTGCTGCTCACGGTCTGGATCGCCGGGCGCTACTTCAAGCCCGCGCCGCCCGACCGCGTGGTGCTGGCCACGGGCCCGGCCGGATCGGCCTACCAGCTCTTCGGCGAGCGCTACGCGAAGATCTTCGCGCGCGAGGGCGTGAAGCTCGAACTGGTGCCCACCAAGGGTGCGCGCGACAACTACAAGCGCCTGCGCGACCTGCCCGAGGAGGACGATTTTGCCCTCGTTTCCAGCGCCACCGCCTCGCGGGACCCTGCCAGGCCCGGCGAGGCGCCGCGCGTGGACGCCGGATTCGTGCGCGGCGGCATCGGCAATGCCGAGGAGGCGCCGCGGCTGGTGTCGCTGGGCACGGTGGCCTACGAGGCGCTGTGGGTGTTCTGCCGCGGCAAGCGCACCCTCGACGACCTGCCGGGCCTGCGTGGCAAGACCATCGCCGTGGGCGCCTCGGGTGCCGGCCAGCGCCGCATGGTGCGCAACCTGCTGGCGGCCAACGGCATCGACAAGGATGATTTCACGGCGCTGGAGGTGGGCGGTGCAGAGGCCGGCGAGGCGCTGCTCTCGGGCAAGGCCGACTGCATCTTCCTGCTCGAGCCGCCCGAGGCCGGCATCCTCAAGGCGCTCATCTACTCGCCCGGTGCGCAGCTGGTGGACTTCGGACGGCGCGCCGAGGCCTACACCAAGAAAATGCCCTGGCTGCACAAGGTGGTGCTGCCGGAGGGCTCCATCGACCTCGCGCAGAACCTTCCCGCCGAGCCCATCACGCTGCTGGCGGCCCAGACCCAGATCGTCGCGCACCAGGACCTGCACCCGGCCATCCAGATGCTGCTCATGCAGGCGGCCAAGGAAGCGCACGGCGAGGTGGGGCTGTTCAATCGCGACGGCGAACTGCCGGTGGCCAACCAGTTCGACTTCCCGCTGTCCACCGAGGCCACGCGCTTCTACGAGCGCGGCAGGCCCTTCCTGCAGCGTTACCTGCCCTTCTGGCTGGCCAATCTCGCCGACCGGTTGCTGGTGTTCCTGATCCCGGCACTGGCCATCATCTTCCCGCTCGCGCGCCTGCTGCCGCCGCTGTACGCCTGGACCGTGCGCCGGCGCATCTACCGCTGGTACGGCGAGCTGATGTTCATCGAGAACGAGATGCGCCGCGAGCTCACCCAGGGAGAGACGCGCGACTTCGGCGAGCGCCTGGACTGGATCGAGGGCGAGGTGAACGACCTGCATCCGCCATTGGCCTTCGCCAACCA
>CAZXJW010000018.1:0-12316 GCA_964641005.1 uncultured Rhodocyclaceae bacterium | reverse complement strand
CCAGCACATCGACTTCGTCAAGCACAAGCTCGAGCAGATCGTCATGGCCGGCGCATCGCCGCCGGCCATGACGATGGCTGACTGAGATGGCAAGGCGCCGATACCGCGAAGGACGCGAACCGCGGGTGGTGTGGCGCGATGCGCTGGTGGTGGGCGTGCCGTCCCTGGCGCTGCTGGTGGGCGCGCTGTGGTTCGCGGTCCACTACGCCCACCCGGCTCCGCCGCGCAGGCTGAGTTTCGCCGCCGGAGCGCCGGGTGGCGCCTACGAGCGCTTCGCGCGCGGCTACCGCGACATCCTGGCGCGCGACGGCGTGACGCTGGAACTCGTCACCACGGCCGGGTCCGTGGACAATGCCGAGCGCCTGGCCGACCCATCCTCGCGGCTGCACGCGGGCTTCGTCCAGGGCGGCATCGGGCGGCCCGCGGATGCGCCGGCGCTCGTGTCGCTGGGCACGGTGGCGCTCGAACCGCTCTGGGTGTTCTGCAAGGGCGAGCCGGTGGACCGGCTGGTGGCCCTGCGCGGCCGCACCCTGGCGGTGGGGGCGCCGGGCAGCGGCACCCGCCACCTGGTCTACGACCTGCTCGCCACCAACGAACTCACCGACGGCGACGTGCGGCTGGTGGACAGCGGCGGCCTCGAGGCCGCGGCGGCGGTCACCGGCGGCAAGGCCGACTGTGCCCTGCTGGTGAGCGCGCCGGAGTCCGAGGCGGTGCGCACGCTGCTGCGTGCGCCGGGCGTGAGCCTCATGCACTTCGCCCGCGCCGAGGCCTACACGCGCCGCCTGCACTTCCTCGATCGCGTGACCCTTCCGGAGGGGACTGTGGACCTGGCACGCAACATCCCGCCGCGGGACGTGACCATGGTGGCGGCGGGCACCGAGATCCTGGTGCACCGCGATCTGCATCCGGCCATCCAGATGCTGCTGCTGCAGGCCGCGCGCGAGGTGCACGGCGAGGGTGGTGTCTTCAACCGTCCGGGCGAGCTCCCGCGCGCACAGGCAGCGACCTTCCCGCTGTCGGACGACGCGCTGCGCTACTACCGATCCGGCCGTCCCTTCCTGCAGCGCTACCTGCCCTTCTGGGTGGCGAACCTGATCGACCGCTTCCTGGTGCTGGGCCTGCCGGTGCTGGCGGTGGCCTTCCCCCTGTTCCGCATCGTGCCGCCGGTGTACCGCTGGCGGGTGCGGCGGCGCATCTACCGCTGGTACGGCGAGCTGATGTTCATCGAGAACGAGGCGCGCTCCACGCTCACGGCCGGAGAGCGGCGCGACTACGCCGAGCGGCTGGCCGTCATCGAGCGCACCGTGGACGAGCTCGAGCCGCCGCTGGCGTATGCCGACCAGCTGTACTCGCTGCGGCAGCACATCGAATTCGTTCGGGAGAAGCTGGCGAGGACGGGGTCGTGAACGCCGGGGTCAGGTCTCTCATCTTGCAGCGTGGCGCATGCATGACTTCATTGCTGCTTCGTGCGTCCTTCCTGGCGCTCGCCGCCGCCGCCCTCGCCGGATGCGCGTCCCTGGGCACCGGCATGTCCGTGCCGCCGGGTCCTCGCACGGTGATCATCGACAAGGTTACCCAAGGCACGGCCATCGTGCCGCTGGTGGTGTACAGCTTCAGCAAGGACTGCGAAGCGGGGCTAGGGGCGCTGAGCCGTACCGTGGACACGGACCGCGCGGCGCTGTGTGCCGGATTCACCGGCGCGCTCGGACCGGGCGTGAGGGTGCTGCCGCATGAGCAGGGTCGCTTCGGAGCCGGGCACGTGGGCACGCCCGAAGAGGAGTCCGGGGCACTCTACCGGCTGGTAATCCGCCTCCTTCCAGAGCAGTACCCCGGAGGCCGCCGCGACCAGGGTCTGGGGCGCGGCCTGCGACAGCGCTACGTGGGAGAGCTCACCGCGGCGGCCCGGCTGTACCGCATCGCCGACGGCGAACTGCTGCGGGATGTTCGCTACAACGGACGGGTCGTCGGCTTCACCTACGAGCGCGAGCGGTTCGAGCAGGTGGGGCGGGAGGTGGGGTTGCGCGTCTTGAGGGACTTCTGAGCGCTACGTCTTGCGCACCTGCAGCCTGACCTGGTACTCGGTGGCGATGTTGTTCCGCTCCCGTATCCATCGCATCACCTCCTCCTGCGCCACCTCGCCCCGCTGGAGCATTCCCGCATAGGGTTCGTCCAGGATCGTGGTCACGCCGGTGATGGCGAAGTCCACGTGCAGGTACTGCGCCAGCGGTGTCGCAGCCGACGATCCGGTGGCAGCCCACTGGTCGTTCAGCTGGCGGTCGAACAGCGACAGCGTCTCGGGCGTGATGGGCCTCACGTGGGTGGGGTCGCCCAGATAGAAGTCGTGGCGCGGATGGGGCACGTGGATCTCCACCGTGGCGCCGTGGCGGCAGATGCGATGCAGCTCGCACATGATGCCCAGGAACACGTCGGTGGACTGCCCCAGGTGCTCGAGGCAGTGGATCAGCGACACCTCCTCGGCGCAGTCGTCGGGCCACGGCCAGGGCAGCGATTCCAGGTCCACCAGCTCGTCCGGCCGGCATTCGGGGAACTTGTCCACGTTCACGAAACCTTCGCGATGGCGGTTGCCACAGCCGAGGTTGAGCTTCATGGTCAGGCCTCCTTGTCCGCCGTCACGCGCGAGCGCGTCCACGCCCAGGGCCGGGTCACCGGCGCCGTCGGCGGGCCGGGCTGCACGGTGAGCAGGTGCCAGGGGTTGCGCAGCACGGGCGTGAAGCCCACCGGCGAGCGCAGCAGGAACCACTTCTCGTTGGGCAGCGAGAGCTGTTCCACCAGGTTGGAGAACACGCTGTCCACCAGCACCAGCTGCGCGGCGCCCTCGATGGTGTAGAGCCAGTCGAAGGGCGAGTCGGTGCGCACGTCCAGTTCCACGAACCGGTAGCGGCTGCGCCATTCGTCCGGAAAGGCGAAGGCGAAGGCATTGTCGTGGGCGCGGCCGTGCACGCACACGTACTCGCCCTCCACGCCGAGCGACTCGAACAGCGCCACCTCCCGTGCCGCGTCGCGCTCCATGCGCAGGTTCCACTTCTCGCCGAAGGGCACGCCCGAAGCGGCGAACTTGTACTCGTCGAACTTCAGGCTCTGCGACACCATCGGGTCCACGGCATCCACGCCGGGCAGCGGCAGCTGCGAGTACAGGGTGAACACGCGTTCGCAGCCGGCCTCGCGCAGCAGCCGCAGCGGCCCGGTGTAGAAGTACTCGGCGGGGTCGGGCGCGCCCCACTCGGGCGGCACGGGCAGGAACTCCACCCACGGGAATGCCGCCGACAGGAAGCGGCAGGTGCGGCTGTCCACCGGCCAAACGACCCGGTGGCCGCGGTCGGCGTACCAGGTGGCCGCCGGCAGGCCGATGACGATGTCGCCGATGCCGCGGGTCTGGATGAAGCCGATGGCCTCGGGCATGGGCGTTCAGCCCGCCCGGGCAACCGGTGACGCGTTGCCGGCGCCGCGGGCGCAGCGCTCGCAGAGGCAGGCCACGCCGCGCGCCTCGGACGGGATGCGCTCCAGCAACGCGGCGTCGATGCGCACGCCGGTGCACCAGCAGGGGGTGTCGAAGCTGCCGCTCGCCGCCGGGGCACAGCGGTTGTCCGCCCCGCACAGCGGGCATTTCGTCTCGGGAATCGGGGTGTTCACGTGCGCAGGTCTCCGGGCGCCTGGACCAGGCAGTGGCGGCCGAGTTCCTCCAGCCGCGTGCGGCCCAGCAGGCGCAGGGTGATGTCTATCTCCTTCACGAGGATCTCGATTGCACGATCCACGCCAGCCTCGCCGCCGGCCGCCAGGCCGTACAGCCACGCCCGGCCCACCATGCAGGCGCGCGCGCCGAGGCACAGCGCCTTCACCACGTCCGAGCCGCGGCGCACGCCGCCATCCAGGATGACTTCGGCCCGCCCCTGCACCGCTTCCACCACCGCCGGCAGGGCCTGGATGGCGGACACCGCGCCATCGAGCTGGCGTCCGCCGTGGTTGGAGACGATCAGCGCGTCCACCCCGTGATCCAGCGCGATGCGGGCGTCCTCTGCGGAGAGCACGCCCTTGAGCGCCAGCGGCCCGCCCCACACCGACTTGAACCACGCCACGTCCTTCCAGGAGATGGTGAGGTCGTACTGGCCGGCGATGAACTGGGTGATGGAAACCGCGTCGCGGCTCTGCGCAGCGGTGCCTTCGAAGTTTCGGAAGGTCACCTTGGGCCCGAGGCCCACGTCGGCGAGCCAGCGCCAGTGCCACAGGAAATCCAGGAAGGTGCCCGGCCCGAAGCGCGGCGGCACGGTGAAGCCGTTGCGCATGTCGCGCTCGCGCGGGCCCTGCACCTTGGTGTCCACGGTGAGCACCAGCGCGGTGCATCCGGTGGCCCTGGCGCGCTCGATGAAGCTGCGGGTGAGGCCGCGGTCGCGCAGCACGTAGAGCTGGAACCAGCGCTGCACGGCCGAGGCCTCGGCGATCTGCTCGATGGAGCAGGTGGCCATGGTGGACAGGCAGTAGGGCACGCCGTGGCGGTGGGCCGCGCGCGAGGCACACAGCTCGCCGCGGCGGTGCAGGATGCCGGCCAGGCCGGTGGGGGCGAGCACGACGGGTGCCTTCACCGGCGTGCCCATCACCGTGGTGGACAGGTCGCAGTCGCTCACGTCGGTGAGCACGCGGGTGAGGAAGCGCCAGCGCTCGAAATCGGCGCGGTTGGCGCGCAGCGTCACCTCGTCGAAGGCGCCGCCGTCCACGAACTCGAAGATGACCCGGGGCAGCCTGCGGCGCGCGGCGGCGCGCAGTTCGTCGATGTTGACCGCGTTCATCGCGAAGGCTGGTCGGCGCGCTCGACGGTCAGCGAAGGATCGCGGCGCGAGTCGGCATCCGCCCCCGCCCCGTGGCGCAGCGGATTCATGCCCCACACCATGGGCACGGGCGTGCGTCGCGCGCCGGCCAGTTCGGCCAGGAACAGCGAGGGCACCATTTCCCAGGCGTAGTCGTTGAGCCGCTTCGACAGTTCGGCCACGCGCTCGGGGAAGCGGTCGGCGGCGTTGTCCTCCTCGCCGGGGTCGCGGTTCACGTCGTAGAGCTCCACGCGCCCCGGCAGGCCGGCGGTGACCACCAGCTTCCAGTCGCCCATGCGCAGCACCCCGTGCAGGTCGTCCAGGGCGATGAGCACGTCCTTGCGCGGCGAGAGCGCGTTGTCGCGGATCATCTTCCACTGGTCCACGCCGTCCAGCGCCTTGCGCTGGTCGGGCTTCACGCCGGCGGCGGCGAGCACCGTGGGGTAGAGGTCGGTCACGTGCATCAGGCCGCTGGCGATGCCCGGCTCGAGCTTCGCGGGCCAGTGCAGCAGAGCCGGCACGCGCGAGCCGCCCTCGTAGGGCCCGCCCATGCCCTCGCGATAGGGGCCGTTGTCGGCGGCGCCGCGCTCCACGTCGCCGTCGCCGGAGGGGTGCTTGCGCGGCACCGCGCCGCCGTTGTCGGTGTGGAACAGCAGCAGCGTGTCGGCGAGCATGCCCTTCTTCTCCAGGGCATCCACCACCGCGCCCACCGCGTCGTCGAGGGCGCTCACCATGGCGGCGTAGGTGCGCCGCGTCTCGTCGCGGATGGCCGAGTTGCGGTCGAGGTATTCCTTCGGCGCGGCCATCGGCGCGGCCGGCGCGGTGAAGGACACCACCAGGAACAGCGGCGCGGACGGGTCGTGGCGCGACACCACCGTGGCCGCCTCGCGGCCCAGCAGGGTGGTGACGTAGCCTTCCTCCTTCACGGGCTTGTCGTTGCGCCACCAGTCCGGGCCCAGCGCATTGGTGCGCCGGAACGGATCCACCTGGCCCATGAGCGGGCCGTAGTGGTGGTCGAAGCCGCGCCGGGTCGGGCGCAACTCGGGGCGTGCATGGCCGAGCTGCCACTTGCCCACGAAGGCGGTGCGGTAGCCGGCCTCCTTGAGCGACTGGGACAGCAGCTTCTCGTCCAGCGGCAGGCCGTAGCCGCTCGCAGGCAGGATGGACTGCGTCTGCAGGCCGTAGCGCATGGGGTAGCGGCCCGTGAGCAGCGCCGCGCGCGTCTGGGTGGACCAGGGCGTGACGTAATACTGGTTCAGGCGCACGCCGCGGGCGGCCAGGGCGTCGATGCGCGGGGTGCGGATCTCCTTGCCCAGGTAGCCCAGGTCCTGCCAGCCCAGGTCGTCGGCGAGCAGCACCACCACGTGGGGGCGCGGCGCTCCGTGGGCGACGGCCGACAGCGCGAGCGCCAGCGAGAGCGCGGCCGCGAGCCGGATCGGCAGGTTGAGGAACGGCGCGGTCGGGCGGGACATCGGTCGTGAGGGGCGGGCGGTGCGTCGGTGGCGACGGATGTTACGCCACGGCGCCTGGTGCCCAGGACGCGGGTTGTCCAACCTGCGCGTGTCCAGGGTCGCCGAGGGGGCGTGTGCTAGCATCGAGCGGCCATGTCCGAGCGCGACGTCCTCCTCCGCACACTCGACTCCGTCGCCGCGCGGATGCAGGTCAGCCGCGCGCTCGATGCGCTCACCCGCGCCCTGCTCGTCGCGCTGGCTTGCGGCGTGGGTGCCGCGCTGCTGCAGTGGGCGGCGGGACCCGCGGCCGGCCGCGGCGCGCTGGGGCTCAGCGGTGCGGTGCTGCTCGCGGTGCTGGTGGGCGCGCTGGCCATCGCCCGCCTCTCGCTCCGGCCGCGCGTGGATCGCAAGGCCGCCGCGCGCGAGGCCGACCGGCGTGCAGCGGCCCACGACCTGTTCTCCTCCAGCCTCGATTTCTCGGCATCCGCGCCGCAGGCACCGTGGACCGCGCTGGTGCAGCGGCGTGCCGCCGAGGCCGCGGCCGCGCTCGATCCGCGCCGGGTGGCACCCGTGGAACTGCCCCCCTGGGCGCCGGTGATCCTGCTGCTGGTGATCGTGCTCGGCGCGCTCTGGTCGTTGCCGCCGCTGGCGGCCAGGCCGGAGGCCGAGGCTGCCGCCACCGCGCCGCGCGACTCCGATCCCCTGGCCGCCGAACTGCGCGCCCTGTCCGAGGAGGCCGCCCAGCGCGGCGATGCCCAGGCGCGGGCGCAGCTCGACGCCGCCATCGCCGCCATCGACCGCGACGGCCTCACCGACGAGCAGCGCCGCCGCGCCCTGGACGCGGCGCGCGATGCCATCGCCCGCCGTGCACTCGAGGCCGAGGCCGACTGGGAGCAACTGCGCCGCGTGGCCCAGTCGCTGGAGGGCAAGCCCGAGTTCCGCGAAGTGGCGAAGGCGCTCAAGGAGCGCGATGCCGCGAAGGCGGCCGAGGCCCTGCGCAAGGTGGCCGGGGAACGCGGTGAGAAGCCCGGGCCCGACCAGTCCGCCGGCGCGCAGGTGAAGCCCGAGGAGCTCAAGGAGGCGCTGCAGGGCGCGGCCCAGGAGGCGCGCGACGCCCAGGGCGAGACCTCGGGCCGCTTCCAGAAGGCGGTGCGCGGCCTGGAAGAACTGGCCGCCAAGCTCGACATCCAGCAGCGCGCCAACCAGGCCGCCCGCAAGCTCGACGCCAAGTCCCTGTCGCTGCAGCGCGCCGCCACCGTGGCCGCCAACCGCTACGGCCAGCAGGAGGGCACGCCCTCGGGCGACGGTGCACCGGAGACCGGTTCTGCCAACATCTCGGGCGGCACCATGTTCCGCATGGGGGCGGTGGCCCAGGAGAAGGAGGCCACCCAGCGCGAGGGCGGCCGCGCGGGCGATGCCAGCGGCAGTGCCGAGGGCAGCGAAGTCCTCGGCGACAAGTCCGCGCCCCGTCCCAAGGCCACCTACCAGCTCGAGCGCATCGCCGACCGTCCCGGCGAGGAGGGCGGCGAATCCGAGGACGTGTTCTACGCCGCCAGCCGCCAGGGCGAGGCGCGCACCGCCTCCGCCCCGCCGCCGCCCGTGTACCGTGCCGTCACCGAGCAGGCCATGAGCCCCGAGCGCGTGGCGCTGCGCCACCGCAGCCTCGTCCGCGAATACTTCAACCGACCGCCCGAAAAGAGCGCCACCCCATGACCACCGCCACCCTCGACAGCCGCATCCAGCAGTTCCAGGACAACTTCCGCGTGGTGCGCGAGGAGGTCGGCCGCATCATCGTGGGCAACGACGAGGTGATCGCGGGCGTGATGACCTGCCTTCTGGCGCGCGGCCACGTGCTGCTCGAGGGCATCCCCGGCGTGGGCAAGACCAAGCTCGTGCAGACGCTGGCGGACGTGCTGCATCTCAAGTTCTCGCGCATCCAGTTCACGCCCGACCTCATGCCCGGGGACATCGTGGGCACCTCCATCGTGCGCGAGGACGACGCCGGCCGGAAGAGCTTCGAGTTCCAGCCCGGTCCGATCTTCGCCAACCTGGTGCTGGCCGACGAGATCAACCGCGCCACGCCCAAGACCCAGTCGGCGCTGCTCGAGGCCATGCAGGAGAACTCCGTGTCCGCCGGCGGCGCCACGCGTCCGCTGGAGCAGCCCTTCTTCGTGCTCGCCACCATGAACCCGCTGGAGATGGAGGGCACCTACCCGCTGCCCGAGGCCCAGCTGGACCGCTTCTTCTTCAAGCTGCGCATGGGCTTTCCCGGCGTGGACGAACTGCACGAGGTGATCGACCGCACCACCCGCTCGCGTGACCCGGTGGTGGAGCGCGTGCTGCGCCAGGGCGACATCCTGGAGATGCGCGAGACCGCCCGGGAGGTGCCCGTGGCTCGCCCGGTTCAGGACTACGCCGTGCGCCTCACGCTGGCCACCCACCCCGAGTCGGACACCGCCCACGCCATGGCGAAGCGCTACGTGCGCTTCGGCGCGAGCCCGCGCGGCACGCAGGCCCTGATCCTTGGCGCCAAGGTCAATGCGCTGGTGAACGGCCGCGTGCACGTGGCCACCGAGGACATCCGCGCCGTGGCGCTCTCGGCGCTGCGCCACCGCCTGATGCTCAACTTCGAGGCCGAGGCCGGCCGGGTGAGCGCCGATGACATCATCGGCCGCATCCTCGAGGACGTGCGCCCCTGACACGCCGGTTTCCCGCGCGGGGTAATCCCTCCGCGCAAGACCCTTCGCAGCCCCCCGCATGGACCGCAGCGCCTCCCCCTTCTCCGAGGACTTCATCCGCCGCCTCGAGCACCTGACGCTCGCCACGCGCGCGCCGGTGTCCGGCCACCTGCGTGGCGCGCACCGCTCGCGGCGCACCGGCAGCGGCATGGTGTTCTCGGACTACCGGCCCTACGTGGCCGGGGACGACCTGCGCAACCTCGACTGGGGCATCTGGATGCGCCTGGATCGCCTGGTGCTGCGGCTGTTCGAGGAGGAGGCGGACCTGCCCGTGTACCTGCTGGTGGATTCCAGCGCGTCCATGGGCCTCGGCACGCCGTCCAAGTTCGACTTCGCGCGCCGCGCCGTGGCGGCGCTGGCGTGGCTCGCGCTGGTGAACCACGACCGCGTCACCACCGTGGCGTGGAACGAGGGCGTGGCCCGTGAACTGCCCGTGCGGCGAGGGCGCGCGGCGGTGTGGCCGGTGATGCGCTTCCTGGAGGAACTGCGTCCCGCGGGCGGCACCAGTCTGGAGGCGTCCCTGCGCTCCTGCTTCGGTGCACTCCGGCCGCGGGGCATGGTGGTGCTGGTGTCCGACTTCATGGACCCGGCCGGCTTCGAGGGCGCGGCCGCGTGGCTGGCGCGCTTCGGCCACGAGGTGTTCGCGCTGCAGGTGCTCTCGCCCCAGGAACTCGCGCCCGACCTCCCCGAGGAGGCGCTGCTCGAGGATGCCGAGGGCGCGGGCGCGGACCTGGTGCACGTGACCCCGGCGCTGCTGTCGGCCTATCGCGAGGCGCTCGACGCGCACGGGCGCGAACTCGAGGAGAGCTGCCGCCGCCGCGGCTGGACCTGGATGCGCGCGGCCTCCGACACGCCCTTCGACGAAGTCCTGCTGCGCGCGCTGCGCGAGGAAGGCGTGCTGCGATGAGCTTCGCGGTCCTGTCGCCGGGACTGTCCCTCGCGCTGCTGGCCCTGGTGGCGGCGGTGGTGGCGGGCCTGTACCTGCTGCGTCCGCCGCCGCGGCGCGTGGTGGTGGCCTCGCGGCTGATCTGGGCGCGCGTGCTGGGACGGCAGCAGCGCGACGCGGAGCCCTGGCGCTGGTGGCTGTCGCTTGCGCTGGCCCTGGCCATCGGGCTGGCCCTGGCGGCGGCGGCCCTGCGCCCCGAGCCCGGCGGCTTGGGCGTGGCGCGACGGCTGATCGTGGTGATGGACACGGCGCCTTCCATGGCCACGCTGCGCAGCGACGGCCGCAGCCGCATGGAGCACGCCCGCGAGGCGTTGCGCCGATTGCTGGGCGAGGGCGCGCGCGGCGATCGCATCGCCGTGGTGGACACCACGGGCATGGGCGGTGCGCCGGCCTTCCAGGATTCGACCGCGGCCCTCGCGGCCGCGGAGGCCTTGCAACCCGCCGCCGCGGGCCGGCCCCGCCTGCCCGATCTCGGCGCACTGGCCGGCGCCGTGCAGGGCACGCCCATCCTGTTCATCACCGATGGCGTGTGGCCGCAGTCGCTGCCGGCGGGCGCACGCACCGTGTCGGTGTTCGAGCCCGCCCCCAACGCGGGCATCACGGCCTTCGAGGTGCGGGCCTCCGCTACCGATCCGCGCCGCTTCGACGCGTTCGTGGAGGTGGCGAACGCGGGCCGCGAGGCGGCGCAGGTGCGCGTGTCCATCACGGGAGCCGGGCGCGAACCGGTGGAACGCGACATCACGGTCCCTGCGCGTGGCTACCGCTCCTTCACCGTGCCCGTCTCCGGTTTCGCGGGCGGGGCGCTCAAGGCGACGGCGCGGTCGGCCGACGATGCCTTCGCGGGCGACGACACCGCCTGGGCATTCCTGCCGCTCAACCGCTTCCTGCGCGTGGGCCTGGTGACCGCGGGCGAGACCGAACTGGAGCGCGCGCTGCGCCTGGATCCGCGCCTGCAGGTGGAGGTGCTGTCGCCGGCACGCTATCGCGCGCGGGCCAGCCATGACCTGTACGTGTTCGACCGCTTCGCGCCCGCCGAACTGCCGGCCGCGCCGGTGCTGGTGTGGCGCCCGCCGCGCAGTCCCTGGCTGCCGCCGCTGCTGGCCGAGCGCGCGAAGCCCGTGGTTGAGTCCTGGCTCGACGGACACCCCGTCCTCGAGAACGTGTCGCTGCGCGATGCGCAGATCGAGCGGGCGGTGGCCTTCGACGTGCCGCAGGGCGGCTGGACCGCGCTGGCGCGCGCCGCCGATGGTGCCGCGCTGGTGGTGGCGGAAGATGCCGCGCCCCGGCGCGTGGCGGCGGGCTTCGCGCTGCCCGACTCCGGATTCGCGGCCACGGCATCGTTCCCGGTGCTGGTGGCCAATGCCGTGGAGTGGCTGTCGGCCGAACCGCCCGCGGTGGTGCGCGAGCCCGGCACCATCACCGTACCCATGGAGAACGCGCGCATCCTCTCGCCTGATGGCGCAACGCTGCCGGTGCGCCACGTGCCCGGTGCCACGCTGGTGGAGACGCGCGAGGCCGCACTGTTCACCGCCGAGGGGGCGCAGGGGCGGCTGCGGGTGATCGCCCAATCCCTCGATCCGGCGCGCACCGATGTGAACGCATCATCGCTCGCGGCCACGCCGCTGCCCGATGACTCGGCGGTTGCACGCGCGTCGGCGCCGCCGTGGCTCTGGCTGCTTGCGATCGCCGGATTGCTCATGCTCGTGGAGTGGTTCACCTGGAACCGGCGGGTGACGCTGTGAGCCGTCCATGAGCGCGCGCCTGACCATCGAGACCTGGTGGCCGCTGCTGCTGCTGGCCGTGGCGCTGCCGCTGGCCTGGCTCGCGTGGCGGCGCTCGCGGGCCGGCATCCCGGAGGGGCGGCTGTTGCCGCTGCTGGTGCTGCGCGTGGCGGCACTGGCCTGCGTGGCGGGCGCGCTCATGCGGCCTGCCTGGCTGGCCGAGAGCGCCGAGGTGTCGGTGGTGTATGCGCTGGACGTGTCGCGCAGCGTGGCGCCGGCCTTCCATCGCGCGGCGGTGGACTGGATGGCGGCGGCGGATGCCGCGGGCAAGCCGCTGCAGTCGCGGGTGCTGGCGTTCTCCGACCGGGCGCGATTCGCGGAGTCGGCGGGGGCGCTGCTGAAGACGCCGGTGACCGACAAGCCGGCGCTGCCGCAGGCCGGCGAGGGCGTCGCGGCGCCGGCGACGCCCGACGCACCGCTGGCGCGTTCCGTCACGAACCTGGAAGCCGCCCTCGACGGCGCGTGGCTCGGGCTCGCGCCCAATGCCGTCAAGCGCGTGGTGCTCATGACCGACGGCAATGCCACGGCGGGGGACACCTGGCGCGCCGTGGAGCGGCTGCGCCGCGAGGGCGTGCGGGTG
>CAZXJW010000017.1:0-22117 GCA_964641005.1 uncultured Rhodocyclaceae bacterium | reverse complement strand
CACCCGCAGCACACAACCTGAAACACCCGGAGGAGCACAGAAAATGGAACACGACCGCATGTCCCCGCGCCGCCGCGCGCTGATCCAGGCTGGTGGCGCCGCCGCCGGTGCCGCCGCCCTCGGCTTCCCCAACCTGGTGCTCGCCCAGGGCAAGGAGATCAGGATCGGCTTCGTCTCTCCCCAGACCGGGCCGCTGGCCCCCTTCGGCGAGGCCGACAAGTTCACCATCGAGCAGATGACGAAGCTGTTCGCGGGCGGCCTGGACATCGGCGGGAAGAAGGTCGCGGTACGCATCATCCAGAAGGACAGCCAGTCCAACCCGAACCGCGCGGGCGAGGTGGCCAACGACCTCATCCTCAAGGACAAGGTGGACCTGATGCTGGTGTCCTCCACGCCCGAGACCGCCAACCCGGTGTCGGACGCCTGCGAGCTCAACGAGGTGCCCTGCATCTCCACCGTGGTGCCGTGGCAGCCCTGGTTCTTCGGCCGCAAGGGCGACCCCGCCAAGGGCTTCAACTGGACCTACCACATCTTCTGGGGCCTCGAGGACGTGATCGGCAACTTCCTCGCCGGCTGGAAGTCGGTCGCCACCAACAAGAAGGTGGGCGGCCTGTTCCCCAACGACGGCGACGGCAACGCCTGGGGCGACAAGGAGATCGGCTTCCCCAAGCCGCTGGCGAAGGAGGGCTTCACCCTCACCGACCCGGGCCGCTTCCAGAACATGAACAACGACTTCTCCGCCCAGATCGCCGCCTTCAAGAAGGACGGCGTGGAGATCGTCACCGGCGTGGTGATCCCCCCGGATGCCAAGACCTTCCTCACCCAGGCCAAGCAGCAGGGCTTCAAGCCGAAGGTGGTCACGCTGGGCAAGGCGCTGCTGTTCCCCGCGGCCATCGAGGCGCTGGGCGAACTGGGCGACGGCCTCACCACCGAGGTGTGGTGGACGCCCTCGCACCCGTTCAGCTCCTCGCTCACGAAGCAGAGCGCGAAGCAGCTGGCCGACAGCTACGAGGCCGCCACGAAGAAGCAGTGGACCCAGCCCATCGGCTTCGCCCACGCGCTGTTCGAGGTGGCCGTGGATGCGCTCAAGCGCGCCAAGGACCTGGGCAGCAACGAGGCCATCCGCGACGCCGTGGCCGCCACCAGCCTCAAGACGGTGGTGGGCGAGGTGAAGTGGGGCGGCGGTGGGCCCTTCAGGAACGTGAGCAAGACGCCGCTCGTGCTGGGCCAGTGGGTCAAGGGCTCGAAGAACAAGTACGAGCTGGTGGTGGTGAACAACTCGCAGGCGCCCGCCATTCCGGTGGGCGGGAAGATGAAGCTGATGTGAGCCAGCGCCGGCCTCCGGCCGGCACGGGTGGCCGCCACGCCCGCGGGCGTGGCGGCGCCGCAGTCCCGGAACGATCCCCGCCGGCCGCGCGCCGGCGGACCACACGAAGATCACTGGGGAGGAGGCATGGCCGCGATCCTCGCGCTGGAAGGCGTGAGCAAGAGCTACGGCGCGCTGAAGGTCACCGACGACATCACCGTGTCGGTGGCTGAGGGCGAGACGCTGGGCATCCTCGGCCCCAATGGCGCGGGCAAGACCACGCTGTTCAACCTGATCAGCGGCGACGTGCGCGCCGACGCCGGGCGCGTGGTGTTCGACGGCCACGACGTGTCGCGCGAGCCGCCCCACCGCCGCTGCCGGCGCGGCATCGGCCGCAGCTACCAGATACCCCAGCCCTTCGCCGCCATGACGGTGTTCGAGAACCTGGTGGCGGCCGCCTCCTTCGGCTCGCAGCGCCCCGAGCGCGACACCTACGGGGACGCGGTGGAGATCCTGCATGCCACCGGCCTGCTGCCCAAGGCCAACCGCCTCGCGGGCAGCCTCACCCTGCTGGACCGCAAGCGCCTGGAACTGGCGCGCGCGCTGGCCACGCGCCCGAAGCTGCTGCTGCTCGACGAGATCGCCGGCGGGCTCACCGAGCACGAGGCGCGCGAACTGGTGGAGGAGATCCGCCGCATCAAGGCGCAGGGCGTGACCATGATCTGGATCGAGCACGTGGTGCACGCCCTGCTCGCCGTGGCCGACCGGCTGTTCGTCATCAACTTCGGCCAGCGGCTGGCCGAGGGCGAGCCCGAGGCGGTGATGAACGATCCCGAGGTCAAGCGGGTGTACATGGGGCTCGAGGCATGAGTGCGACGCTGCTCGAGACCCGTGCATTGAAGTCCTTCTACGGCGACTTCCAGGCGCTGTTCGGCGTGGACTTCGCCATCGGGTCGGGCGAGATCGTGGCCATGATCGGCGCCAACGGCGCGGGCAAGTCCACCTTCCTGCGAACCGTCACCGGCCTGCTGCGCGCGCCGCGCGAAGCGGTGGTGTTCGACGGCCGGCCCATCGGCGGCCTGCCGCCGGGGCAGATCGTCAGGCAGGGCATCGCCATGGTCCCGGAGGGCCGGCGCCTGTTCCCCAGCCTGAGCGTGGAGGAGAACCTGCTCATGGGCGCCTATGCAAGGCGCCCGGGGCCGTGGAACCTCGAGGCGGTGTACGCGCTGTTCCCGATCCTGAAGGACAAACGCCGCAACCCCGGCACGGCGCTGTCGGGCGGCCAGCAGCAGATGGTGGCCATCGGCCGCGCGCTCATGAGCAACCCTCGGCTGCTGATCTGCGACGAGATCTCCCTGGGCCTCGCGCCCATCGTGGTGAAGGAGATCTACGACGCCCTGCCCGGCATCTGCGCCGGTGGCCTCACCGTGATCGTCGTGGAGCAGGACGTGACGGTGGCGCAGCGCGTCTCCAGCCGCCTCTACTGCCTGCAGGAAGGCCGCGTCACGCTCTCCGGCCGCTCGGCGGACCTGGCCCGCGAGCAGATCTCGCAGGCCTACTTCGGGGTGTAGCCATGATCGGCTGGATCGACACCATCGTGCAGGGCGTTCTCCTCGGCGGACTGTACGCACTGTTCGCCATGGGCCAGTCGCTCATGTTCGGCGTCATGCGGCTCACCAACACGGCCCACGGCGACTTCATCATCCTGGCCGCCTTCGGCGCGTTCTCGCTGGTGGCCGCCCTGGGCCTGCCGGCGGGCGCCGCACCCTGGGTGGCGCTGGCGCTGCTGCTGCCCGCGGCCTTCGCCGCCGGCTACGGACTGCAGCGCTACGTGCTGAACGGCACGCTGGGCAAGGATCCGCTGCCCTCGCTGGTGGTGACCTTCGGCCTGGCCATCGTCATCCAGAACCTGCTGCAGATCGGCTACAGCGCCGACCCGCGCTCCATCGAGTCGGGCGGGCTGAACGTCGCCAGCCTCGAGCTGGGCGGCGGCATCGCCGTAGGCGTGCTGCCGCTGCTGATCTTCGCCGTGGCGGTGGCCATGGCCGTGGGCATGCAGGCCTTCTTCGACCGCACCGCGCTGGGCCGGGCCTTCCGCGCCGTGTCCGATGACCGCGATGCCGCCGAGCTCATGGGCCTGGATCACCGACACGTGTACGCGCTCGCCACCGGCATCGCCTTCCTGCTGGTGGCCGTGGCCGGCACGCTGCACGGCATGAAGACCACCGTCTCGCCGGCCGACGGTCCGGCGCTGCTGCTCTACGCTTTCGAGGCGGTGATCATCGGCGGCATGGGCTCCTTCTACGGCACGCTCGCGGGCGGCGTGATCCTGGGCGTGACCCAGGGCATCGGCTTCCGCATCGACCCGGGCTGGGGCATCTGGTCCGGCCACGTGGTGTTCCTGCTCATGCTGCTGTTCCGACCCACCGGCCTGTTTCCCAAGACCCGATGACCACCGCCGCCGCCTTCTCGGTTTCCCGCGCCACCGCCGCCAGCCGCGCGGGCGGCGTGGCCGCGCTGCTGCTGGTGGCGCTGCTGGCCACCTTCCCCTTCTGGGCCGACCGCGGCTGGATGCGGGAAGTCAACGAGATGGCCTGCTACCTGATCTTCGCCATGATGTGGAACCTGCTGGCCGGCTACGGCGGCATGGTGTCCATCGGCCAGCAGGCTTTCCTGGGGCTGGGCGGCTATGCGCTGCTGGTGATGGGCAACTTCCTGGGCGTGAACCCGTTCGTGGCCGTGCCGCTGGCGGCGCTGTTCGCGATGGCGGTGGCGTGGCCGGTGTCGAAGATCGCGTTCCGGCTGCAGGGCGGCTACTTCGCCATCGGCACCTGGGTGATCGCGGAGGTGTTCCGCCTGTCCATCGCCAACGTCTCGGCCGTGGGCGGCGGATCGGGCACCAGCCTCACGGCGCTGCGCGGCATCCCCAAGGCCACGCGCGAGTCGGTCACCTTCTGGCTGTGCCTGGGTGCCGCGGTGGCGGCCGTGGCGCTGGTGTACTTCTTCCTGCGCTCGCGCCAGGGGCTGGCGCTGCTGGCCATCCGCGACAGCGAGGTGGCCTCGGAGAGCCAGGGCGTGAACGTGCGGGCCACCAAGCTGGGCGTGTACCTGGTGGCGGCCTTCGGCGCGGGGCTGGCCGGCGCGCTGTACTTCCTGGGTAACCTGCGCATCTCGCCGGACGCGGCCTTCGCCGTGAACTGGACCGCCTTCTCCATCTTCATCGTGATCATCGGCGGCATCGGCACCATCGAGGGGCCGATCGTGGGCGTGATCCTGTTCTACCTGCTCAACAAGTACTTCTCCGAGTACGGCACCTGGTACCTCGTGGGCCTGGGCCTGCTGGCCATCGTGGTTACCATCCGCTTTCCCAAGGGGCTGTGGGGCTACGTCTCCCAGCGTCTCGACCTCCACTTCTTCCCCGTGCAGCGCCGGCTCGTGCTGCACGACACGCCAAAGGAATAGACATGCCGGAAGCCTTCGTCTGCGCCGCGCTGCGCACGCCCATCGGCCGCTACGGCGGCAGCCTGTCGCCGGTGCGCGCCGACGACCTCGCCGCCGTGCCGCTCAAGGCGCTCATGGATAAGCACCCGTCGGTGGACTGGTCGGCCGTGGACGACGTGGTGTTCGGCTGCGCCAACCAGGCCGGCGAGGACAACCGCAACGTGGCGCGCATGGGCCTGCTGCTGGCCGGACTGCCCAAGGAGATCCCCGCCAGCACCATCAACCGCCTGTGCGGCTCGGGCATGGACGCCGTGGGCATCGCCGCCCGTGCCATCCGCGCGGGCGAGGCCGATCTCGTGATCGCCGGGGGCGTGGAGAGCATGTCGCGGGCGCCCTTCGTCATGCCCAAGGCCGACAGTGCCTTCTCGCGCACCAATGCGGTGTACGACACCACCATCGGCTGGCGCTTCGTGAACCCGCTCATGAAGCAGCTCTACGGCACCGATTCCATGCCCGAGACCGCCGAGAACGTGGCAGCCGAGTTCGGCGTCTCGCGCGCCGACCAGGACGCCTTCGGCCTGCGCTCGCAGATGCGCGCCTCGGCGGCCCAGAAGAACGGCCGCCTGGCCAGGGAGATCGTGCCGG
Organism: uncultured Rhodocyclaceae bacterium; assembly: GCA_964641005.1. GTDB lineage: Bacteria > Pseudomonadota > Gammaproteobacteria > Burkholderiales. The sequence goes on along the minus strand of CAZXJW010000017.1, from coordinate 16,725 downwards.
TGACCATCCCCGCGAAGAAGGGCGACCCGGTGGTGGTGACCCAGGACGAGCACCCGCGCGAGACCACCCTCGAGGCGCTCGCGAAGCTGAAGCCCATCGTGAAGCCCGACGGCACCGTCACTGCAGGCAACGCCTCGGGCGTGAATGACGGCGCCTGCGCGCTGATCATCGCCAGCGAGGCGGCCGCGAAGCGCCACGGGCTCACGCCGCTGGCGCGCATCGCCGGCGTGGCCACCGCGGGCTGCGCGCCGCGCATCATGGGCATCGGCCCGGTGCCGGCCACGGAGAAGCTGCTGGCGCGCCTGGGCCTGACGCAGGAGCAGCTCGACGTGATCGAGCTGAACGAGGCCTTCGCCGCCCAGGGCCTCGCGGTGCTGCGGGAGCTGGGCATCGCCGACGACGACGCGCGGGTCAATCCCAACGGCGGCGCCATCGCCCTGGGCCATCCGCTGGGCATGAGCGGCGCGCGGCTGGTGGCCACCGCCGTTCACGAACTGCACCACCGGGGCCTGCAGCGCGCCCTCACCACCATGTGCATCGGCGTGGGCCAGGGCATCGCCGCGGTCATCGAGAGGGTCTAGACCATGCTGTCGCGCACCGAAGCCGAACTCACCGACGCCGTGCTGGCGCGCATCGACGCCAACGCCGAGCCGCGCTTCCGCGAAGTGATGACCAGCCTGATCCGCCACCTGCACGGCTTCGTGCGCGAGGTCGAGCTCACCGAGGCCGAGTGGTTCGCCGCCATCCAGTTCCTCACCGCCACCGGGCAGAAGTGCGACGACAAGCGGCAGGAGTTCATCCTGCTCTCCGACACCCTGGGCGTGTCCATGCTGGTGGACGCCATCGCCCACCGCAAGCCCGGCGGCGCCACCGAGACCACGGTGCTGGGGCCCTTCTACGTGCCGGGCGCGCCGCCCATGCCCATGTGGGCCGACATCGCCAACGGCTGCGCGGGCGAGACCGCCTGGGTGCACGGGCGCGTGCTGGACACGGACGGCAACCCCATCGAGGGCGCCACCCTCGACGTGTGGCAGACCGACGGCGAGGGCTGGTACGACGTGCAGAAGCCCGGCGCGTCGTTCGCGCGCGGCAGGCTTTCCACCGACGCGCAGGGCCGCTTCGGATTCCGCACCGTGAAGCCGGTGAGCTACCCCATCCCCACCGACGGCCCCGTGGGCCGGATGCTGCTGCGCATGGGACGGCACCCCTATCGTCCGGCGCACGTGCACACCATCGTCTCCGCGCCCGGCTACGAGGCCGTGACCACCCACATCTTCGTGAAGGGGGACCCCTACCTGGAGTCCGATGCGGTGTTCGGCGTGAAGGATTCGCTGGTGGTGGACTTCGTCGCCCACCCGCCGGGTCCCACGCCGGCCGGCGGCACCTCCGCCACGCCCTTCCACGTGGCGCACTACGACTTCCGCCTGGTGCGGGCGAGGTGACCCGGGGCGCTCGCGCACGCACGGGAGGAACGCCGCCATGACCGACACCGCCACCCTGATGCACGACTCCCTCGCCGTGATCGAGGCCGAGCACGCCGCGCTGGCCGCGGTGCTGTCGGGACTGCGCTACTTCGTGCGCAACGCCGCCCGCGGCATCCCGCCCGATCCGGTGGCCCTGGAGAAGATGCTCGACTACGTGGAGCACTTCCCCGAGCGGCTGCACCACCCGCGCGAGGACGAGCACCTGTTCCGTCGCCTGCGCGCCCGCACCCACGAGGTGGACGACATGCTCGATCGCCTGGAGTCCGAGCACGAGGCCGGCGAGCGGCGCCTGGAGGACCTGCGCGGCGCGCTGTCGGACTGGAAGGCGCGCGGCAATGTGGCACTGCCGGCGCTGGCCGCGGCGATCGACACCTATGCCTCGAGCTACCTGGGGCACATGAACGCCGAGGAGCGCACCATCCTGCCCGCGGCCCGCGCGCACCTGACGACGGAAGACTGGCAGGCGATCCACGCCGCCTTCTGCACCGCGCCCGACCCGCTCACCGGCGAGGACGCCCACGCCGCGTTCACGCGGCTGTTCCACGACATCGCGCGGATCGCCCCGGCGCCGGTCGGGTTGGGCCGCTGAGAACCCAACCCGCCGTCGCGCCGGTTCACGACCTGGGCGGATCCGGCACGAACCCCGCCGGGAAGGGCTGCGGATCGCGCGGCTTCGGCTGCGGGATCACACCGCGCGCCACGAGGTTGGCATGGCTGTCGTACCAGATGCTGATCACCTCGTTGGGCGAATCGGACTCGCGCTCGAAGTTCGTGTAGCGCACGGTGGACGCCACCTGGCGGCCGTGTCCCGTGCCGAGGCTGTTCTCCGCCTTGGCGGCCGGCGGCGCGCCGGCGGCGCTGGAGCGTTCGGCGGAATCCGCGGAGCCCGATTCACGCGCTGGCGCGGCTGGCGCGGGTCCCTGGCGGCGGTCGCGCATCGTTCCGTCGCCGTAGCGCGGCGCCTCCTGCTCGATGAGCGCGGCGGGTGGCGGCTCGGGCTTGCGGCGGAACACCGCCACGCCGATCACGCCCACGTTGTCCGGCCGACCGGTGCGCGCGGCGTAGGAGTCCTCCAGGCGAGTGAAGTAGAACGAGGCCACGCGGTTCAGGTCCTTGCGCCAGCCCTTCACGTCGAACTGCCGCCAGGGGCCCAGCACGTAGCCGGTCTGGGAGGGTGCGGCAGTCTCGCCGGACACCACGTTCACGCCATCCACCGAGACCACCGTGAGCACGTCGGCGCCGGTGTTGTTGCGCACGCGGATCTCGTACTCGGTACCGGGCCGGCCGGGCACGTACCAGCGGCCATCCGACTGGTACAGCGGCAGGGTGCGGCCGGTGGCGCGCTCGACGATGGTGATGTCGGCGAGGCTGCCCACGGCGAAGGCAGGGGCGGCGGTGAAGGCGGCGCAGGCCGCCAGGGCGAGGGTGAGGCGCTTCATGGAGGTTTCTCCTGGGGTTGGGAGGACTGCACCCCCTGAAACGGCGGCCCGGTCCGGACGGGGTTACCACACGGACGGCCGGGAACTCGCACCGCCGGCGGGGTCTCTGATGCCTTCGTCATCCCACAACCTTCCGGAGCCCCGCCATGCGCCTCGCCGCCACCCTGTCCCTGCTCGCCCTCGCCAGCCTCGCCCACGCCGCCGACCTGCCGCCCCTCGCCACCGGCGCGCAGCTGAAGAAGGCCGTCTCCGGCAACACCGTGGAAGGGTCCATGGACGCCTCCGGCCGCTACACCGAGTTCTACGCCAAGGACGGCACCGTGCGGGGCAAGGACTACAAGGCAAAGTGGAGCATCGAGGGCGACACCATGTGCTGGGTCTACGAGGGCCAGCCCAAGGACTGCTGGCAGGCCGCCGTGAAGGGCACCAACGTGAAGTGGGTCAAGGACGGCAAGGTCCAGGGCACCGGGACGGTGGTGAAGGGCAACCCCAACAAGTTCTGAGCGGGCGCAGCCGCTACAATCCTGCCCCTTTCACCTATCCCGTCTGGAGGGGCAGCAATGGAAATCCGCACCATCGGCGTCGTGGGCGCCGGCACCATGGGCAACGGCATCGCCCAGGCCTTCGCCGTGGCCGGCTACCCGGTCGTCATGACCGACGTGGCCCAGCCCGCCCTCGACCGCGGCCTGAAGAACGTGGACGGCAGCCTCGAGCGGCTGGTGAAGAAGGAGAAGATGACCGCCGCGGACAAGTCCGTGGTGCTGTCGCGCATCCGCACCTCGCTGGATCTGGGCGCGCTCTCCGACGTGGACCTGATCGTGGAGGCCGCCACCGAGAACCTGCCGCTCAAGCTGGAGATCTTCGCGAAGCTCGACGCCGCGGCCAAGGAAGGCGCCATCATCGCCTCCAACACCTCGTCCATCTCCATCACCAAGCTGGCGGCGGCCACGAAGCGCCCCGACCGCGTGATCGGCATGCACTTCTTCAACCCGGTGCCGGTGATGGCGCTGGTGGAGCTCATCCGCGGGCTGCAGACCTCCGAGGACACCTACGCCGCCACCGAGGCCGTGACCAAGGCCGTGGGCAAGACCCCGGTGCAGGTGAAGAACTCGCCCGGCTTCGTGGTGAACCGCCTGCTGTGCCCCATGATCAACGAGGCGGTGTTCGCGCTCTCCGAGGGCCTGGCCACGCCGCAGCAGATCGACGATGCCATGCGCCTGGGCTGCAACCACCCCATCGGCCCGCTGGCGCTGTGCGACCTGATCGGCGTGGACGTGCAGCTGGCCGTGATGCAGGTGCTGTTCGAGGGCTTCAAGGATTCCAAGTACCGCCCGGCACCGCTGCTGGTGGAGATGGTGGAAGCGGGCTACCTCGGTCGGAAGACCGGGCGCGGCTTCTACACTTATTGAGCGGCAAGCAACAAGCGGTGCCGGAGATTGAGCTCTCCGGCATCCTCTGACCTGCGCCCGCCCCCAGAACCGCCACGATCCGCTGTCCCGTCTCGTCAGCTCGAGGAACCACTGCGCCGGCCACGGCGCGGAGCGCTCGCCGCGCCCCGCGCGGACGAGAACTCGTCAAGGACCCTCGTACTCGAAGAATTCCCGGATTCGTGCGTCGATGAACGCGTTGTCCTCGGGATTGATGCCCAGCCCGGCGATGTGTCCCCAGATCGACGGGATGGGGACCAGGCGCACGTCGCGCAGGAACCGCGCCTCGTACTCGGCGTACTGGGGCGGGAAGTAGAGGTCGGTCTGGCAGGGCATGTACAGCACCTTCGCCCGGATCGATCGCAGGGCCTTCTCCACGTCGCCGCCGAAGCCCGGGGTGTCGCCCACATTGTTGCGCTGCCACGTGGATGCCTGCGCCAGCAGGTTGTTCGCATCCTGCGACGTGAAGAAGCCCTCCCACAGGCCCTGGAGGTGTTCCTCCACCGTCTTGTGGCCGAACCCCTTGTAGAGTTCGCGGCGATACCACTCCTGTGAGAAGCCCCATGCCGCCCAGTGGCGTCCACCGGCCCTGAGGCCACGCACCGGAGGCGTCTGGTAGCGCCCCTCTTCGTAGCCGGCGTCCGCCATGACCGCGCTGCGGAACCCCTCGAGCCGAACCACGCCGTGGGGATACTCCCTGGCGGAGCCGCAGTAGCAGACCAGCGACTGCGCGAAGCCAGGCTGGCTGACTGCCCACTGGAACGCCTGCTGCGCCCCCATCGAGAAGCCGATGACGGCCTTGAGCCGCTTCACACCCAGCTTCTCCGTCAGGAGCCGGTGGGTCGCGGCAACGTTGTCGCGGATCGAGACCGCCGGGAAGGCGCCGCCCGCATAGGGGGCCGGCGTGTTGCTCGGCGAGGAGGACCGACCGTTGCCGAACATGTCCGTGGCGACGATGAAGTACTTCGCGGGATCGAGCGCCTTGCCGGGCCCGATCAGGAAGTCGTATCCATGGTGATCGCCGCCGAAGAACGACGGCAGCAGGATCGCATTCCCGCCGTCGGCCGCCAGCGTGCCGTGGGTGACATAGGACAGCCTCGCCGCGGGCAGGGTCACGCCGCTTTCCAGCTTGAACGCCCCGAGTTCGAAGATCTGCTCGTTGCCGCCAGCCCTTGCCGGCCCGCAGGCCAGCAGGGCAGCGGCAAGGGCAACGCCCGCCATCCAGCGGCCGGCGCGCCGCGCGCCGTGACTCCCCTCTCTTGCTGCACCCATTGTGGTCCCCCTCTCGCTGCACGCGCCCGGTCCGGTCCCCCATGGACCGGCGATGGCGCTGTCTGCCTCGAGGATCGGCGGGCGCGGGTTACCCGGGAGTTACCGATTCCGTCCTGCGGGCGGCCAGGAGGCGTGCGCGGTCGAACAGCGCCCGCGTGTCCGCGGAAGGCTCTGATCCGAGCACGATGGAGAGCATCTCGCGGCAGCGCCGGAACGCGTGCATTGCCTCTGCGGGACGATCGAGCGCGATCTGCGAAGCCATGAGCCTCTGGTACAGCGTCTCGGAAAGCGGATCGATCGCGATCGCCGCTTCGTAGACCGAACTGGCGCGCTCCAACTGTCCCTGCGCCTGGAGATGCTCGCCCAGCGACAGGACGATCCGCCGGGCCTTGCGCGCGAGCCGCTCTCGCGCGGCAACGAGCCAGGGCTGCGCCTCCTCGGCCGGCAGGAGTTCGCCCCGGTACAACCGCAACGCCGCCTCCGCCTCGGCGGTGAACCGATCGCCATCTCCCGCGTCGAGATGCATCTGCGCGGACCGGCATCGCGCCTCGAACGCGCCGACGTCCGTGCAGCACCACTGCGGATCGAGCAGCAGCGCACCATGCACCGTCCGGATGGCAGCCTCCACGCCAAGCACCTTGCGCAGGCGGTGCACCGTCACCTTGAGGGTGCTGGCAGCCCGGTCGCCTTCGGCATCGGGCCAGATGCATGCTGTCACCTGCGATACCGGCATGCCTGCCTCCGCGTGCGCGGCAAGCAGCTTGAGCAGTCCAAGGGGCCGCTGCGGGGCCTTGCCCCGCGGGACGAGCCGACGGCCCGAGACCGTCACGTCGAAGCGGCCCAGGGCATTGATGCGGACCGGAGGGAGACGCGCCGCGTCCTCTCCACCATCCAGGGCCATGCCGTATCGCGCGGCCAGCGCTCTTGCCTCATCCACTTCCACGCCGGCGCGCACGGCGAAGGACAGGACCTTCCTGACCCCCCGCAATCCCTGCGCGCACCGCAACGGCACGGCATCGGTGCGCGTGACCCGCAGGGCGCGACCGATGCGCTCTCGCGCGATCTCCTCCTCGTCCTTCGCCAGCGCGAGGTGCGCCTCCGCGATCAGGAGATCGCGTTCGTGGCGCTCGAAGCAGGTTCCGGCAACCAGCGCACGCATCTCGTCAATCCATTCGCGCGCGCTGGCGTGGTCGCCCGCGTCGATGAGCGCATGAACCCCGGGAAGCCGCCCCGCGAGCCGGATCCACGTCTGCCCGGTGGCATCCATCTGTGCCGCGAGCGAGCGCGAGAGCGCGGGGAGGTCCTCCTGCGCGTCGTCGAGGCCGGGTTCGGCGACCAGCCGGGCGAAGTTCCACTGCGACTGCTCCACGGGACGGTCGGGCGAGAGCAGCGCACGCCAGCGCTCCAGGACCCGTGATGCCCAGGCGTCATCACCGCGCGCGCTCGCCACGAAAACCGTAGTCTGGAAGATCAGGCTCAGCGGCGCCCTGAGCCCGTTGGCCTCGCACAGCGCCTCCGCCCGTGCCAGCCGCTGCGCGGCCTGCTCGAGGTCACCGAGGTCGTTGCACAGCGCCCCGTGGCGCTGGTGCCATTGCGCCTGGCGCACGGCAGGAACGGTCGGATCCGCGGCGAGGCCATCGAGCAGGTCGAGCTCCTCGACCACCAGTCCTGGCTGCAGGGTGGCACTGGCGTACGTGACCAGGAAGGTACCCGCCCTCAGGCGCAGCGCCGGCTCGAGAGGTTCGCGCACGAGCTGCCGCAGTTCCTGCACGCGGCGCGGCAGATCGGGGTGGGCGCCATCGGTGAACAGCGCCGCGAGCAGGTAGCCGCTGCAGGCCTGCAGGCGCTGGGCTCGGGAGACGAACCGTTCGGGCTGGTCGAGCAGTCTCGCGAGCCGCGGCGTCCATTCCCGCAGCCCTGCATAGCCCGAGTAGCTGAAGAAGTAGGTCTCCACCACGCCCGATGCGGCCGCGACGGCCCCCGCGAAATCCCCCGCGGAGTCGAGAGCCTCGTACGCGCGCGTGAGCACCGCACGTGCGCGCCGCTGGTCCGTCGGAAGCAGGGCCATCCCCTGCCACATCCGCACCATGGGCATGGCATCCAGCAGATGGCCTGGCAGAAACGCTATCCAGTCCAGGACCGTGCGGGCACGTCCCTGGGCAAGCAGGGAACCGGCGTGCGAAACGACCGCGCGCTCGATGTCCGCCCATTCACCGAGCTCGGCATACAGGGCGAGCGCTTCCGACATCTGCCCCGACTCCAGAAGGAGCTCCGCGGCCCGGCGCATGACGGCCTGCAGTTGTGCAGCTCCGAGTACCTCGCGGGCCCTGGCGCGAAGGAACTCGCTGAACAGCGCATGGAACTCGAACACCGGCTCGCGCTCCTGCCGCCGGTTGGTGAACAGTCCGCGATGGAACAGCGCCTCGAGCACCTCCGCCGCCCCGGGATCTGCGGTCAGCGCAATCGCCTGCGCCTGAGTGACACCGGGCATGACGCTGCAGGCAGCCAGGGAACGGCGGGCCGACTCCGGCAGTTCATCGAAAGCCTGGGCCGAGAAGTAACCGAACAGGGTCTCCCGCGAGCCCGTTGTCTCGCCCGCAGCCCCGCGGGCAGTCCCGCGGGCGCGGTCGATCATCAGGGCGATGCCCGCGGCCCAGCCCTCGCATCGCGCGACGCTCTCGGCCAGTCCGGGGGCATCGGCCAGTCCGCGAGAGCCGGCCAGCGCATCCGCCTCGCCGGGGGTCATGCGCAGTTCGTCCCAGCCCAGCATGGCCACGTCACCGTGAGCCGCAGGGCGGGCGAGCATTTCGGGCGGTCCTGCGCGGCTCATGACGATCAACCTCATGCCGTCGGGCATCTCGTCGGCAAGCACGGCAAGCACGGCATCGAGGGCCGCCGACGATGCCTGCTGGTAGTTGTCGAGGACGAGCACGCTTTCAGGGGGAAGCAGAGCGAACATCCTGCGAAACCATCGCCGCGCGAAACCGGCAGGATCGCCCTGGTACTCGGGAGTCAGCAGCGGCAGCGATGCGGCATCCGCCTTTCCTGGGGGGAGCACGGCCTCGCGCAGGAAGAAGAAGAAAGTCGAGAGGTCCCGGTCGCCTTCGTCACACTGGAACCACGGCCCGCCCACGCCGCGGGCATCCAGGTAACTCGCCACGAGCGTGGTCTTGCCCGCCCCGGGCGGGGCGAAGACCCAGGTCACCGGCCGGCTGCCCAGCACATCGAGGCGCTCGAACAGGCGTTCGCGGCGCAGCGCGTCGCCCAGGCGCGGGCGGGCGACCTTGCGAAGGGGAGCGCGATACCCAGCCTCTGCGGACACGGAGCCTCTTGATCCGGAAACGGCGTGAGGCCCCCAAGCCTACATCACGCCACCTGGAAGGAGGATGGCGCACACCCGATCCCGGGCTCGCCCGGCGCAGGTGATCACCCGCCGAAGCGCCGCAACCCCCCCAGGTCCAGCACCCGCACCCCGCCGTACTCCACCGCCACCAGCCCGGCCCGCTCCAGCGCCTGCAGGCCCTGGTTCACGCGCTGGCGCGAGGCGCCCACCAGCAGCGCGATCTCGGCCTGGGAGACGTCCAGCCGGGGCCCGATGCCCGGATACAGGATGGGGTTGAACAAGTCGGCGATGCAGCGCGCCAGCTTGGCGTCAGGGCCCAGCAGGTGCTCGTACTCCACCCGGCCGATGAACTGGGACAACCGCTCGTTGAGCTGGATGAGCAGGTAGCGGTTGAAGGCGATGCTGCCGTCGAGCAGCCACTCGAAGGTGGCGCGCGGCAGCCGGGCCACCACCGAATCGCGCAGGGCGGCGGCGTCGTAGCGCCGCGGCTCGTGCTTGAGCAGGCTGCCCTCGCCGAACCACCCGCCGGGCGGCACCCCGGTGAAGCTCAGGGCCTGGCCGTCGGCACCGGCGGTGGTGAGCTTCACCAGCCCGTCCAGCACCCCCACCCATGCGTCCACCGGCTCGCCCTTGGTGCACACGGTCGCCCCGGCCGGCACTTGTTGCAGCGCAAGATCGCCCGCCACCCGCTGGAACTGGGCAGGCGTGAGGTCGGCGGTCCAGCGGGCGTGCAGGCGCAGGGCTTCGGCGAGGTCCAAGGCGGCTTCGAATTGTCGTTGCGACGACAACGTAATCCTGCCCGACTCTGATACCCTTTCGCACCCTTTTTCCGGCGCCCACCAGGGAACCGGACGCCGAGGCGGCCATCGAAGCCGCCGTCCCTCGAAACGAGCAGGAGGAGTGCCTTGAGCCAGCCGGGTCCCGGCCCCGCCGGCGCGGATACGTTCCCGCGCCTGCTGCTGCACCACGCCGCCGTGCGCGGCGACCGCACGGCCATCCGCGAGAAGGATCTCGGGATCTGGCTGTCGTGGAGCTGGTCGCAGGTGGCCGACGAGGTGCGCGCCGCGGCCTGCGGGCTGGCGGCGCTGGGGTTCAGGCGCGGCATGACCCTGGGCATCGTGGGCGACAACCGCCCGCGCCTGTACTGGTCGATGATCGCCGCCCAGGCCCTGGGTGGCATCCCCGTGCCCCTCTACCAGGATGCGCCGGCGCAGGAGATGCGGTTCGTGCTCGACAACGCCGAAATCGCCTTCGCGGTGGTGGAGGACCAGGAGCAGGTGGACAAGCTGCTCGAGATCCTCCCCGACGCACCGCGGCTGTCGAAGATCATCTTCGACGACCCGCGCGGCCTGCGCAACTATCCCAACCCCGAGATCCTGTCCTTCGAGAAGCTGCAGGAACTGGGCCGCCGCTTCGACGCCGAGAATCCCGACTTCTACCTGCGGGAGGTGGAACTGGGCAGGCCCGACGACATCTCGGTGATGCTCTACACCTCGGGCACCACCGGCAACCCCAAGGGCGTGTGCCACACCCATTACTCGATGATGAGCGCGGCGAAGGGCGACATCGCCTTCGACGGCTTCGACGAATCCGACGAGGTGCTCTCCTACCTGCCCATGGCGTGGGTGGGCGACCACCTGTTCTCCCACGCCCAGGCGCTGGTGGCGGGCTTCTGCGTGAACTGCCCCGAGTCGAGCGAGACGGTGATGACCGACCTGCGCGAGATCGGGCCCACCTACTACTTCGCGCCGCCGCGGGTGTTCGAGAACCTGCTCACGCAGGTGATGATCCGCATGGACGACGCCGCCGCGCCCAAGCGCCGGCTGTTCCACTACTTCATGGGCGTGGCCAAGCGCTGCGGCGCGAAGATCATGGACGGGCGCGCGGCCGACGTGTCGCTCGCCGACCGCCTGCTCTACGCACTGGGCACCGTGCTCGTGTACGGGCCGCTGCGCAACGTGCTGGGCATGTCGCGCATCCGCGTGGCCTACACGGGCGGCGCGGCCATCGGCCCCGACCTGTTCGAGTTCTACCGCTCCATCGGCATCAACCTCAAGCAGCTCTACGGCCAGACCGAAACGGCGGCCTACGTGTGCAAGCAGCCCAGCGGCAACGTGAAGCTCGACAGCGTGGGCACGCCGCTGCCGGGCGTCGAGATCCGCATCGCCGACAACGGCGAGATCCAGGTGAAGACCCCGAGCATGCTCAAGGAGTACTACAAGCGGCCCGACGCCACGGCCGAGTCCATCACGCCCGATGGCTGGTTCATGACGGGGGATGCCGGCTTCTTCGATGCAGAGGGCCAGCTCAAGATCATCGATCGCGCCAAGGACGTGGGCAAGCTCTCCGACGGCACGCTGTTCGCGCCCCAGTACATCGAGAACAAGCTCAAGTTCTTCCCGCACGTGAAGGAGGCCGTGGCCTTCGGCCAGGGCCGCGACCAGGTGTGCGTGTTCATCAACATCGACCTGGTGTCGGTGGGCAACTGGGCCGAGAAGCGCGGCCTGGCCTACACGGGCTACGTGGACCTGTCCCAGAAGCCCGAGGTGTACGCGCTGGTGAAGGAGTGCGTGGAGAAGGTCAACGTCGACCTGGCGGCCGACCCGCACCTGTCGGGCTCGCAGATCCGCCGCTTCCTGGTGCTGCCCAAGGAGCTCGACGCCGACGACGGCGAGCTCACCCGCACGCGCAAGGTGCGCCGCAACTTCATCGCCGAGCGCTATGGCGTGCTGGTCGAGGCGCTGTTCGACGGCCGCACCCACCAGGAGATCGACGCCCAGGTGAAGTTCGAGGACGGCCGGACCAGCACCATCCGCGCCGACGTGCAGATCCGCGACGCGGTGGTCGTCGCCGCGCAGCGCAAGGCCGCCTGACCATGACCCAGCCCGCCGGCCACGAGCACAACCCCGCCCGCCGCATCGGCGGCCAGCTGCTGTCGGTGGAGAACATCTCGCTCGCCTTCGGCGGCGTGAAGGCGCTCACCGACATCTCCTTCGACGTGAACGAGCACGAGATCCGCGCCATCATCGGCCCCAACGGCGCGGGCAAGAGCTCCATGCTCAACTGCATCAACGGCGTGTACACGCCCCAGCAGGGCCGCATCCGCTTCGACGGCCAGGAGTTCCAGCGCATGGACCCGCACAAGGCGGCCTCCATGGGCATCGCGCGCACCTTCCAGAACATCGCGCTGTTCAAGGGCATGAGCGTGCTCGACAACATCATGACCGGGCGCATGCTCAAGATGCGCACCAGCCTGTTCCTGCAGGCGCTCTACCTCGGTCCGAACCGGCGCGAGGAGATCGAGCACCGCCGCCACGTGGAGCACATCATCGACTTCCTGCAGATCGAGTCGGTGCGCAAGACGCCCGTGGGGCGGCTGCCCTACGGCGTGCAGAAGCGCGTGGAGCTGGGCCGGGCGCTGGCCGCCGAGCCGCGGCTGCTGCTGCTCGACGAGCCCATGGCCGGCATGAACATCGAGGAGAAGCAGGACATGTGTCGCTTCATCCTCGACGTGAACGACGAGTTCGGCACCACCATCGTGCTCATCGAGCACGACATGGGCGTGGTGATGGACATCTCCGATCGCGTGGTGGTGCTCGATTACGGCAAGAAGATCGGCGACGGCACCCCCGACGAGGTGCGCGCCAACCAGGCGGTGATCGACGCCTATCTCGGGGTGGCGCACTGATGGCCTTCTTCTTCGAGGTGCTCATCGGCGGCCTGCTGGCGGGCGTCATGTACTCGCTCGTGGCGCTTGGCTTCGTGCTCATCTACAAGGCCTCGGGCGTGTTCAACTTCGCCCAGGGCGCCATGGTGTTCTTCGCCGCCCTCACCTTCGTCGGGCTGCAGGAGAAATTCGGCCTGCCCTTCGGGGTCACGCTGGCGCTGTCGCTCGCGGCCATGGTGGTGCTGGGCGTGCTCACCGAGCGCATCGTGCTGCGCCCGCTGGTGAACCAGCCGCAGATCACGCTGTTCATGGCCACCATCGGCCTGACCTTCTTCATCGAGGGTCTCGCCCAGCTGATCTGGGGCACCGAAGTGCGCCGCCTGGACCTGGGCATCCAGGACGAGCCCATCGAGCTGCTGATGGAGCGCTTCAACATCTTGGTGTCGCGCTTCGACCTGGTGGCCGCGCTGGTGGCCGGCATCCTGGTGGCGGTGCTGGCGGTGTTCTTCAACAAGACCCGCATCGGCCGGGCGCTGCGCGCCGTGGCCGACGACCACCAGGCCGCCATGGCCGTGGGCATCCCGCTCAAGCAGATCTGGGCCATCGTCTGGTCGGTGGCGGGCTTCGTGGCGCTGGTGGCCGGCCTGCTGTGGGGCGCGCGCAACGGCGTGCAGTTCGCGCTGACCTTCGTCGCGCTCAAGGCCCTCCCGGTGCTCATCCTGGGCGGCTTCGAGTCCATCCTGGGTGCCATCGTGGGCGGCCTGATCATCGGCGCCTCGGAGAAGCTCGCCGAGGTCTACATCGGCCCCATGATCGGCGGCGGCATCGAAGGCTGGTTCGCCTACATCATGGCGCTGCTGTTCCTGCTGGTACGGCCCGAGGGGCTGTTCGGCGAAAAGCACATCGACCGGGTCTAGAGGCCATGCTCTACCGCGAGGCGGGCCAGTTCCGCACCAGCTACGAAGCCGACCAGCAGATCTTCCCGATCCGCCAGGACCGCATCGCCTTCGCCCTGCTCATGGTGGCGGCGGTGTTCGGGGTGCCCCTGGTGGCGGGCGACTACTGGCTCACGGCCATCCTGATCCCCTTCCTGGTGTTCGCGCTGGCGACGCTGGGGCTGAACATCCTCACCGGTTACGCCGGCCAGCTCTCGCTGGGCACGGCGGCCTTCATGGCGGTGGGCGCCTTCGCGGCCTACAACTTCCAGCTTCGCATCCCCGGCATGCCCATCCTGCTGAGCTTCGTGCTCGGTGGCCTGTCGGCGGCGCTGGTGGGGGTGGCCTTCGGCCTGCCCAGCCTGCGCATCAAGGGCTTCTACCTGGCCGTGGCCACCCTGGCGGCGCAGTTCTTCATCCCCTGGCTGCTGGTGAAGGTGGGCTGGTTCTCCAACTACAGCGCCTCGGGCGTGATCACCGCCCAGCCCATCGAGATCCTGGGCTTCGTGTTCGACTCGCCGCTGCGCCGCTACCTGCTGGTGCTGTCCATCGTGGTGGTCATGGCCCTGGCGGCCAAGAACATGGTGCGCAGCCGCATCGGCCGCGCCTGGATGGCGGTGCGCGACATGGACGTGGCCGCCGAGGTGATCGGCATCCGCATCATGCGCACCAAGCTGATCGCCTTCGCGGTGAGCTCGTTCTACTGCGGCATGGCGGGCGCGCTCTACGCCTTCGCCTACCTGGGCAGCGTCGAGCCGGACGCCTTCAACCTCGACCTGTCGTTCCGAATCCTGTTCATGGTGATCATCGGCGGCGTGGGCAGCATCCTGGGCTCGTTCCTGGGCGCAGCCTTCATCACGCTGCTGCCCATCTTCCTCGAGGTGCTGCTGCACGGGGCGGCCGAGCTGTTCGGCATGAACCTCTCCGCGGGCACGCCCTCGATGATGCAGCTTGTGGTGTTCGGGGGCCTGATCATCTTCTTCCTGATCGTCGAGCCGCACGGGCTGGCGCGGCTGTGGCAGATCGCGAAGGAAAAGCTCAGGCTGTGGCCGTTCCCGTATTGAGGCAGTCAACCGGCCGTGGCGGCCGGACGTGAAGGACCCGTGCCGGCCCTCGCGCCGGCAGGACCAACCGGAGGAGGGAGAACGATGATGAAGTCCTGGAAGCGCGCGGTGCTCGTCGCCACCGCGGCGGTGGCAGGCCTGGCGGCCGCGCTGCCCGTTGCGGCGCAGCAAAACACCCAGTTCATCGGCATCACCGGCTACCGCGTCGGGCCCTACGGCGCCAACGGCGCGGCGGTGTTCGGCGGCTTCATCGACTACCTCAACCTCATCAACGAGCGCGACGGCGGCATCAACGGCGTCAAGCTCACCTGGGAGGAGTGCGAGACCGAGTACAACAACGCCAAGGGCGTGGAGTGCTACGAGCGCCTGAAGACCCGCTCGTCCCTGGGCCCCTCGGCGATCCACCCCATGTCCACGGGCATCACCTACGCCATCATGGAGAAGGCGCCGGTGGACAAGGTGCCGCTCATCACCATGGGCTACGGCCGCACCGACGCCACCGACGGGCGCGTGTTCCCCTGGGTGTTCCCGCTCATGTCCAACTACTGGGACGCGGCCACCGGCATCGTCAAGTTCATCGCCGACAAGGAAGCCGGCAGCCTCAAGGGCAAGAAGATCGTGCTGCTCTACCACGACTCCGCCTACGGCAAGGAGCCACACTCCGTGCTCGAGGCCGAGGCCAAGAAGCTGGGCTTCGAACTGCGCATGATCCCCGTGCCGCATCCGGGCAACGAACAGCAGTCGCAATGGCTGCAGATCCGCCAGTACCAGCCCAACTGGGTGATCCTGTGGGGCTGGGGTGTCATGAACGCGACTGCGCTGCAGACCGCACAGAAGGTCGGCTTCCCGCGCGAGAAGATGGTCGGCAACTGGTGGGCGGGCTCCGAGATCGACACCGAAGTGGCCGGTGCCGCCGCCAATGGTTACTACGCCGCCAGCCTCAACCTGGCCGGCAAGGGCTATCCGGTGGTGAAGGACATCGAGGACATCGTGTACAAGAAGGGCAAGGGCAACGGCAATCCGAAGCAGATCGGCACCGTGCTCTGGAACCGCGGCGTCGGTGCGGCGATGCTCACCGTCGAGGCCGTGCGCAAGGGCCAGGAAAAGTACGGCAAGAAAGTGCTGACCGGCGAGCAGATGCGCTGGGGCATGGAGAACCTCGACATCAACGCCGGCCGCCTGAAGGCGCTCGGGTTCAACACCATGCTGCCGCCCATCAAGCTGTCGTGCACCGATCACGGCGGCAGTGGCCTGGTGCGCTTCCAGCAATGGACCGGCACGGAGTGGAAGGCAGTGTCCGACTGGATCAGCGGCGACCGGCAGATGGTGCGCACGATGATCGAGGATTCGGCGGCGAAGTATGCGGCCGAGAAGGGCATCAAGCCCGGGTGCCTTGGCGGGTGAAAAGGAAACGCGTGGACCGCGACGGAAGCGAAGGTATGCGAAGGAAGCTCGAAGGCGAGGAACCGAGGCTCTTGCTCGGTTTCCTTCGCGCCCTTCGCTTACTTCGCGGTGAATGAGGTTGCCGTTGGAATGACCGCCCTGCTAGCCATCAACAACATCGAGGTTATCTACGACCACGTGATCCTCGTGTTGAAGGGCGTTTCGCTCGAAGTGCCGGAGGGCCGCATCGTCGCGCTCCTCGGGGCGAACGGCGCGGGCAAGACCACCACCCTCAAGGCGATCTCCAACCTGCTGCACTCGGAGCGTGGCGAAGTCACCAAGGGCGGCATCGAGTATCGCGGCGATCGCATCGACCGGCTCAATCCTTCCGAGCTGGTAAAGCGCGGCGTGGTGCAGGTCATGGAAGGCCGGCATTGCTTCCAGCACCTGACCATCGAAGAGAACCTGCTGACCGGTGCCTTCACCCGTTCGGCCTCGCGCGCCGAGATCAAACAGGATCTCGAGCGCGTCTACACGTATTTCCCCCGTCTCAAGGTGCGGCGTACGAGCCAGTCGGGCTACACGTCCGGCGGCGAGCAGCAGATGACTGCTATCGGTCGTGCACTGATGGCGCGACCGAACATGATCCTGCTCGACGAACCGTCGATGGGGCTCGCACCGCAGGTGGTGGAAGAGATCTTCGAGATCGTG
>CAZXJW010000016.1:0-22299 GCA_964641005.1 uncultured Rhodocyclaceae bacterium | reverse complement strand
CCTCCACGGTGCGCGGCAGGGCGCGAGCCACTTCCGGGTTGTCCACCGCGCGCACCAGCAGCGCGCCGATGGGCACCAGGAACGTGAACAGCAGGAAGGCCAGCAGCGGCGCGGCGAGCGCCAGTGCGCGCAGCGTGCGGGCGCGGGACTCGCGCCGCAGCGCGTCCTTCAGCGCTTCAGGGTCGGGCACCGTCACCGCGCCGCTCCCCGCGAGCGAAGGGAGGCGAAGACGGAGACCGCGCGCCCGGGCCCGCCGTCACTGCGCCGCCCACGCCGCGAAGCGCTTCTCGAGTTCCTCGCCCTGGTCGGACCAGAACTTGAAGTCGAACTTGAGCGCGTCCTTCACGTTCGCCGGCGCCGTGGGCAGCTGGGCCATCACCTTGGCGTCGAGGCCGTCGAAGGCCTTGAGGTTGGTGGGTCCGTAGCTGATCAGCTTCGCGAACTCCGCCTGGCGCTCCGGCGTCACGGCCAGCGCGATGAAGCGCGTGGCCAGGTCGCGGTTGGGCGAGCCCCTGGGGATGGACCAGTAGTCCAGGTCGTAGATGCTGCCCGCCCACACCAGCCGCAGGTCGCGGCCCTCGCGGCGCGCGATCTCGATGCGGCCGTTGTAGGCGCTGGACATCACCACGTCGCCGGCCACCAGGAACTGCGGCGGCTGGGCGCCGGCCTCCCACCACTGGAGATGGGGCTTCAGCTCGCCGAGCTTGCGGAAGGCGCGCTCGGCGCCGTCCTTCGTGGCCAGCACCTTGTACACGTCCGCGGGCTTCACGCCGTCGGCCATGAGCGCGTACTCCAGGTTGAAGCGCGCCGCCTTGCGCAGCGAGCGCTTGCCGGGGAAGCGCTTCACGTCCCAGAAATCCGCCCAGCCGCGCGGCGCTTCCTTGAGCTTCGAAGCGTCGTAGGCCAGCGCGGAGGCCCACACGAACAGGCCCACGCCACACTCGTGCACGGCGCCGGGCAGGAAGTCGGACTTCGCGCCCAGCTTCGCCCAGTCCAGGCGTTCGTAGAGGCCTTCGTCGCAGCCGCGGTCCAGGTCGGCCGACTCGGCCTCCACCACGTCCCAGGTGACCTTGCGCGCCTCCACCATGGCCTTGATCTTCGCCTGCTCGCCGTTGTACTCCACCGGCACCACCTTCGCGCCGCTGGCCTTCTCGAAGGGCTCGTAGAAGGCCTTCTTCTGCGCCGCGCTGTTGGCGCCGCCGAAGTTCACCACGGTGAGCTGCTGGGCCGCCGCGGGCAGCGCGCACAGGCCGAGCAGCAGGGCGGGGATCAGGGGGGCGAGTCGATTCATGGGGCTCTCCTGGTGGCGATGGGGTCGGGGCGGGCAGGCCCGGGCGAAGGGGTTCAGGTGTACAGGCGAAGGTGGCGCGCCGGCAGTTCCAGCGCCACGGCCGTGCCCGGGGGCGGCACCGGCAGCGCCGACAGCGGCACGCGCACGGTGATGGGATCCTGGCCCGGCAGGGCGCAGCGCAGGCGCACATGATCGCCGAAGTAGATGGCGTCCAGCGCCGTGGCCGCGAGGGTGTTGGCCGCGGTCGCCCCCGCGGGGAGCACGCTCGCGCGCTCGGGCCGGATGCACGCGAGCACCGGCGTGCCGGGTACGGCCGCCTGCACGTTCACGCCCTCCAGCCGCGCCCCGCCGGGCAGCACCACGCGGGCGGTGGCGCCGTCCACCTCCAGCGTGCCGGCCAGCGCCACCGTGTCGCCCACGAAGCCGGCCACGAAGCGGTTGGCGGGTCGTTCGTAGAGCGCCTCGGGCGTGTCCACCTGCTGCAGCGCGCCGCCGGCGAACACCGCCACGCGGTCGGACAGGGTGAGCGCCTCGCCCTGGTCGTGGGTCACGTACACGAACGTGGTGCCCAGGCGGCGGTGCAGGTCCTTCAACTCCACCTGCATGTGCTCGCGCAGCTGCTTGTCCAGCGCGCCCAGCGGCTCGTCCATCAGCACCAGCGGCGGCTCGAACACCAGCGCCCGGGCCAGCGCCACGCGCTGGCGCTGGCCGCCGGAGAGCTGGTCGGGGCGCCGGTCGGACAGCCCCTCGAGCCGCACCATGGCGAGCGCCTGCCCGGCGCGCCGCTCGCGCTCGGCCCGCGGCACGCCCCGCACCTCCAGCGGATAGGAAACGTTCCCGCCCACGCTGAGGTGGGGGAACAGCGCGTAGTTCTGGAACACCATGCCGAAGTTGCGCCGGTGCGGCGGCGTGCCGGTGATGGGACGGCCCTCGAACAGGATCTCGCCGGCGCTGGGCGTCTCGAAGCCCGCCAGCATCATGAGCGTGGTGGTCTTGCCCGACCCCGACGGCCCCAGCAGGGTGAGGAACTCGCCGCGGCGCACGTCCAGGTGGAGGCCGCGAACGGCGAAGGCCGTGCCGTCGTAGCTCTTGTGCACGGCGGCGAAGCGCACCAGGGGGAGCGACTGCGGTTCGTCTACGGGCATGATCAGTGGACTCTAGCACTGCGGCGCGGCGTAACATGGGCGACGCCGGGCCGGATCCGGTCCGCCCTCGAAGGGATGCCATGGATTTCGACTACACCCCCGCCGTCAAGGCCCTGCAGAAGCGGGTCCGCGACTTCCTCGACGAGCACGTCATCCCAGCCGAGCGGGCGCTCGTCGAGGAGATCGAGGCGGGCGGCAGATGGACCCCGCCGCCGACCATGGATCTGCTGAAGAGCAGGGCCAAGGCTGCCGGCCTCTGGAACCTGTGGCGCCCGAAGGACCACGGCGGTAGCCTCACCAACCTGGAGTACGCGCCGCTTGCCGAGATCATGGGCCGGTCGCTCTTCGGACCCGAGGTGTTCAACTGCTCCGCCCCCGACACCGGCAACATGGAGGTCCTGCTGCGCTATGGCACCGAGGCGCAGAAGCGCCAGTGGCTCGATCCCCTGCTCGACGGGCAGATCCGGTCTGCCTTCGCCATGACCGAGCCGGCGGTAGCCTCGTCCGACGCCACCAACATCGAGGCTCGCATCGAGCGCCGCGGCGATCACTACGTCATCAACGGCCGCAAGTGGTGGACGTCGGGAGCGCCGGATCCGCGCTGCCGGATCCTGATCGTCATGGGCAAGTCCGACCCGGACAACCCGGACATCCACCGGCAGCAATCGATGATCCTCGTGCCCATGGCCACCCCGGGCGTGACGATCGAGCGAAGCCTGCCCGTGTTCGGCTACGACGACGCGCCACACGGCCATGCGCAGGTGCTGTTCGAGGACGTGAGAGTCCCGCTGGACAACATGCTGCTGGGCGAGGGGCGCGGCTTCGAGATCGCCCAGGGGCGGCTCGGACCAGGACGCATACATCACTGCATGCGCCTGATCGGACTGGCCGAGCGCGCCCTTGAAGCCATGTGCCGCCGGACCTTGTCGCGCGTCGCCTTCGGCAAGCCGGTGGCGGAGCAGACGGTGACGCAGGAGCGCATCGCCGAGTCGCGGATCCAGATCGAGCAGGCACGCCTGCTCACGCTGAAGGCGGCATGGATGATGGACACCGTGGGCAACAAGGCGGCCAAGGCCGAGATTGCGATGATCAAGGTGGCCGCGCCGGTCATGGCCTGTCAGGTGATCGACTGGGCAATCCAGGCGCACGGCGGGGCCGGCGTCGCCGAGGACTTCGGGCTGGCGCGTGCCTGGGCCACCGCCCGGCTGCTGCGCATCGCGGACGGACCGGACGAAGTGCATCGCAATCAGGTGGCGCGCCTGGAACTGCGCCGTTTCGTGCACCGCTGATCCTGGGCGAACTAGAGTCGCTCGAGCCGTTCGCCCAGCGGCGCCAGGCCCTCGAAGAAGGTGATGTCGGTGTGCACGGGCGTCACCGACACGAAGCCGTGGGCCACGGCACCCACGTCGGTGTCCGGCGGCGCGTTGCCGGCCTCCACCGACACGGAGAGCCAGGCATAGTCGAAGCCCCGCACGTCGGTACGACCGTGCACGTCGATCCCGATGCGCGCCCAGTTGCCTTGCCGCACGGCGCGAACCCCTCGCACGGCCTCGGGTTCCACGTCGGGAAAGTTCACGTTGTGGAGCACGCCGGAGCGTGCCGGGAGCTCGAGCAGGGCGCGCAGCACCGCCGGAGCATGGGCCTCAGCGGTGTGCCAGCGCACTTCGGACGGCCGGGAAAAGGCCTGGCTCAAGGCGATTGCGCGGATGCCCATCCCCGCCGCCTCCATGGCCACCGCCACGGTGCCCGAGTAGGTCAGTTCCTCGCCCAGGTTGGCCCCTCGGTTCACCCCTGAGAGAACCAGGTCCGGCGGGTGATCGGCAAGCAGTTGCCGCAAAGCCACCACGACGCAGTCGGTGGGGGTGCCGCGCAGCAGCGAGAACCGACGCTCGCCCAGGCGGTGGACGCGTACGGGCTCGGCCAGCGACAGGGATCGCGAGGCTCCGGAGCGCTCCGCGTCGGGCGCGACTATCCAGAGGTCATCGCTGAGGGTCGCAGCGATGCGCTCGAGGGCGGCCAGTCCGGGCGCGTATATTCCATCGTCGTTGGACAGCAGGATGCGAAGGCTCAAGGTGTTTCTCCGGTCGGTTCCCGGCTGGCGAAGAAAAGGAGGCTCGGGAACGGCTTGATACCATATAGCTCCCGGCGCGCGGGAGCCCCTCCCGCACCGCCGCCCTTCCCGCCTCGGCGGACGCCGAGTCCCAGTGGATCCCAGAACCCATGCGTCACCGTCCCGGAGACCTCCCATGAACGAAGCCGTGATCGTTTCCACCGCCCGCACGCCGCTGTGCAAGTCCTGGCGCGGCGCCTTCAACATGACCCACGGGGCCACCCTGGGCGGCCACGCCGTGGAGCACGCCGTGGCGCGCGCCGGCATCGAGCCCGGCGCCGTGGAGGACGTGATCATGGGCTGCGCCAATCCCGAGGGCGCCACGGGCTGGAACATCGCCCGCCAGATCGCCCTGCGCGCCGGCCTGCCCATCACCACCGCGGGCATGACGGTCAACCGCTTCTGCTCCTCCGGCCTGCAGACCATCGCCCTGGCGGCCCAGCGCATCATGACTGGCGAGAACGACGTGCTGGTGGCCGGCGGCGTGGAGTCCATCTCCTGCGTGCAGAACCAGATGAACCAGTTCATGGCGCACGAGGACTGGCTCAAGGAGCACAAGCCCGAGCTCTACTGGCCCATGCTCCAGACCGCCGAGACGGTGTCGAAGCGCTACGGCATCCCGCGCGAGGTGCAGGACCGCTACGGCGTCGCCTCCCAGCTCAAGGCCGCCAGGGCCGCCGCCGAAGGGCTCACGAAGCAGGAGATCGTGCCCATCAAGGTCACCATGAAGGTGGTGGACAAGAACACCGGCCAGGAGAGCACCCGCGAGGTCATCGCCGACCGCGACGAAGGCATCCGCGCCGACACCACCTACGAGGGTGTGTCCGGCATCAAGCCCGCCATCGAGGGCGGGGTGATCGCCGCGGGCAATGCCAGCCAGTTCTCCGACGGCGGCTCGGCCTGCGTGGTGATGAGCGACAAGGTGGCCGCGGCCAAGGGCCTGAAGCCCATGGGCATCTTCCGCGGCTTCGCCGTGGCGGGCTGCGAGCCCGACGAGATGGGCATCGGCCCGGTTTTCGCGGTGCCGAAGCTGCTGAAGAAGGCCGGGCTCAAGGTGGAGGACATCGGCCTGTGGGAACTCAACGAGGCCTTCGCCGTGCAGGTGATCTACTGCCGCGACCGGCTCGGCATTCCCGACGAGCGCCTGAACGTGAACGGCGGCTCCATCGCCGTGGGCCACCCCTACGGCGTCACGGGTTCGCGCCTGACCGGCCACGCCCTCATCGAGGGCAAGCGCCGTGGCGTGAAGTACGTGGTGGTCACCATGTGCGTGGGCGGCGGCATGGGGGCGGCGGGGCTGTTCGAGGTGGTCTGAGCGTGGAAGCGCGCATCGTCAACCGGCGCGACCTCGACTTCGTCCTCTACGAGCTGCTCGACACGGCGGCGCTGGCGCAGCGCCCGCGCCACGCCGAGCACTCGCGCGAGACCTACGAGGCGATCGTCGAGGCTGCCCACCGCCTGGCGGCGGAGAAGTTCGCCCCCCACAACCGCAAGGCCGACGAGAACGAGCCGCGCTTCGTGAACGGCCGGGTGGAGATGATTCCCGAGGTGAAGGAGGCGCTGGACGCCTTCATCGAGGCCGGCTTCATCGCCGCGAGCTTCGACGCCGGACTCGGCGGCATGCAGCTGCCCGTCACGGTGTCCCAGGCGGCCTTCGCGCTGTTCAACGCCGCCAACGTCTCCACAGCCGCCTATCCCTTCCTCACCATCGCCAACGCCAACCTGCTGGCGGCCTTCGGCAGCGAGGACCAGAAACGCCGCTACCTGCCGCACCTGCTGGCGGGGCGCTTCTTCGGCACCATGTGCCTGTCCGAGCCCCACGCAGGCTCCTCGCTGGCGGACATCCGCACCCGCGCGGAACCCCAGCCCGACGGCACCTACCGGCTGTTCGGGCAGAAGATGTGGATCTCCGGCGGGGAGCACGAGCTGGGCGAGAACATCGTCCACCTGGTGCTGGCGAAGATCCCGGGCGGCCCGCCGGGCGTGAAGGGCATCTCGCTGTTCGCGGTGCCCAAGTTCCTGGTGAACGACGACGGTTCCCTGGGCGCGCGCAACGACGTGGCGCTGGCGGGGCTCAACCACAAGATGGGCTACCGCGGCACCACCAACTGCGTCATGTCCTTCGGCGAGCAGGGCGGCGCCGTCGGCACGCTGGTGGGCCCCGAGCACCAGGGCCTCGCCTGCATGTTCCACATGATGAACGAGGCGCGGGTGGGCGTGGGCCTGGGTGCGGTCATGCTGGGCTACTCGGGCTACCTACACGCGCTGGCCTACGCGCGCGAGCGCACCCAGGGCCGCCCGGTGCTGGACAAGGACCCCACTCGCGCGCCGGTGAAGCTGGTGGAACACCCCGACGTGCGACGCATGCTGCTCGCCCAGAAGGCCTACGTGGAGGGCGGCCTGGCGCTGTGCCTCACGGCCGCGCGCCTGGTGGACGACGAGCGCACCGGCGACGAGCGCCAGAAGCGCGAGGCGAAGCTGCTGCTGGAGGTGCTCACGCCCATCGTGAAGGCCTGGCCCTCGCAGTGGTGCCTGGCGGCCAACGACCTCGCCATCCAGGTGCACGGCGGCTACGGCTACACCCGCGACTATCCCGTGGAGCAGCTCTGGCGCGACAACCGCCTGAACCCCATCCACGAGGGCACCAACGGCATCCAGGCCCTCGACCTCCTGGGGCGCAAGGTGCGGCTGCAGGACGGCGCCGCCATCCAGCTGCTGGCCCGCGAGATCGACATGACCGCGCGCGCCGCCAGGCGCGCAGATTCGCCCGAGCTGCACCGCTGCGGCGACGCGCTCTCCGATGCGCTGGCCAACGTCATGGAGGTCGTGCGCAACAACCTTTGCGCCACCGACAAGGGCCACGCCGAGCTGGCGCTGGCCAACGCCCACGCCTTCCTGGAGATGACCGGACACGTGGTGGTGGCCTGGCTGTGGCTGAAGCAGGCGCTGGTGGCCGTGCAGAAGCTCCCGGACGCCTCGGCCCCGGACCGCGAGTTCTACCAGGGCAAGCTGCAGGCCTGCCAGTACTTCTTCCGCTGGGAGCTGCCCAAGACGGCCCACTGGTTCAAGCTGGTGGTGGAGATGGATCCCACCTGCCTCGAGATGCAGGACGGGTGGTTCTAGCCTGGGCGAGCGATCGCGCTCCGACGCGCGGACGCGGCTCGACGTGACCCGCGCCGCCGCCACCGCATGGCTGCTGCTCGCGGTGCCCTTCACGTCGCTGTCGGCGATCCTGCCCAAGCTTGCCGCCGAACCCGGCGCGGTCACCGCGTTCTGGCGCTTTGCCGTGGCCTGCACGCTCATGCTTCCGCTGCTGGCGTGGGACAGGCGCAGCCATCGTCGTGCTCCAAGGGTGGCCGCAGGCCCGGCGGCGCGGCGCCGCGCCTTGTCGGCAGCCCTGGCCGCCGGCGTGGCCTTCGGCCTGGACATCGCCGTCTGGAACCACGCACTGCTGTCCGTGCCCGCCGCCGAGGCCATGCTGCTCGGCCACACCGCCCCGCTCTGGGTGGGCCTGTTCGGCTGGGCGCTCTGGGGCCGGCGGCCGGGCGGGATCTACTGGGTGGGCTGCGCGCTGGCCTGCGGGGGCATGGTGCTGTTCGTGGCCCACCGGCTCGGCGCGGGCGAAGCCTCGCTTGCGGGCCTCGCCCTGTGCGTGCTGGCGGGTGCGCTGTATGCCGTCTACATGCTGCTCGCCCACGAGGCACGGGTCTCCATGCGCACGCTGCCCTTCCTGCTGGTGAGCCAGTCCGTGGCGGCCGTGGTGTGCGCCGTGACGGCGCTCGGCGTGGGCGCGGCGCTGACGGGCTTCGCCCCGGCCACCTGGGGATGGCTGGTGGCCTCCGGCCTGGCCGGACTGGCGGGCGGCTGGTCGCTGGTGCTCGCCATGGGGCGGTTCTCGCCCACCACCGTGTCCATCGTCATGCTGCTGCAGGTGCCCGTGGCGGCGCTGATGGCGTGGTGGGTGTTCGGCGAGGCGCTGGTGGGCGCCCAGGCGCTGGGTGCGGCGCTGATGCTGGCCGCCGTGGCGCTGGTGTACGCGCGTCCGCCTGCCCTCGAGGCTGCGCCGCGGCGCTGATCGTCCCGCGGGCCCGGATTCCGAGGGCCGCCTTGCCACGCCCATCGCGGCCGGCCGACAATGCGGAGCTTGCCGCCGCGGCGGCAGCCAGAACGACAACAGGGAGGAGACAGCCGTGCCCGTACTAGACCTTTTCCGCCTCGACGGCCAGGTGGCCCTCATCACGGGCGGCTCCCGCGGCCTCGGATTGCAGATGGCCGAGGCGCTCGGCGAAGTGGGCGCGAAGGTGGCCATCACCGCCCGCAAGGCCGGCGAACTCGCCGAGGCGAAGGCTCACCTCGAGAAGATGGGCATCGAGGTGCTGGTGCATCCCTGCGACCTGCAGGATCCGGCCGCCGTGAAGCCGCTGGTGGAGGCGGTGCTGGCGCGCTGGGGCGGCATCGACGTCCTGGTGAACAACGCCGGCGCCTCCTGGGGCGCGCCGGCGGAGCAGCATCCGCTTGAGGCCTGGAACAAGGTGATCAACCTCAACCTCACCGCGATGTTCCTGCTCTCCCAGGCCGTGGGCGTGGCCAGCATGATCCCGCGCCGGCGCGGCCGGATCATCAACATCGCGTCCATCGCCGGCTTCTCGGGCACCGATCCGCACTTCATGCCCACCATCGCCTACAACACCAGCAAGGCGGGCGTGATCAATTTCACGAAATCCCTGGCGGCCGAGTGGGCGCAGTACGGCATCCACGTGAACGCCATCGCCCCGGGCGTGTTCCCCAGCAAGATGTCGGCGGGCATGATCGACCGTGCCGAGCAGTACATCCTCGACCATACGCCGCTGCGCCGCATGGGCTCCGACCACGACCTCAAGGGCACCGCGCTGCTGCTCGCCTCGAGCGCCTCCGACTTCATGACCGGCACCTGCATCCCGGTGGACGGCGGCTTCGCCGCCGTCTGAGCGCCGTCATGGGCACCGCCGGATTCGACATCACCATTCCCTACGCCGAGCACCTGGGCATCCGAAGGATTTCCGAGGAACCCGGGCACGTCACGGCGGGGCTGTCCATCTCGCCGGAGCTGATGAACAGCTGGCACGTGGCCCATGGTGGCGCGATCATGTCCCTGCTCGACGTGACCTGCGGCATGAGCGCCAAGTCGCTCGACCCGCAGGCCAACGGTGCCACAACCGTGGAGCTCAAGGTGAACTTCCTGGCGGCGGCCACCGGCGAGATCGTGGCCGAGGGCCACGCCCGCAGGGCGGGGCGGTCGCTGGTGTTCGTGGAGGCCGAGGTGCGCGACGCGGCAGGGCACGTGCTGGCGAAGGCCACGGGCACCTTCAAGCTGCGCCACCCCACGGCGCACCACTGACGTGGCCCTCGATCCCCAGGCCCAGGCGCTGCTCGACGCCGTCCGCAAGGCCGGCCTCCCGGAGCTCTGGCAGCTCACGCCCGACCAGGCGCGCGAGCAGTACGCGCTGCGGGTCAGGCGCCTCGACGTGCGCGACGAGCCCATCCACGCCGCCGAGACGCTGCGCATCGACGTGGCCGACCGCTCGCTGCGCGTGCGCGTGTACCGTCCGCGCGAGCAGATGATCGGCGAGCGGCTGCCGGTGCTGGTGTGGTACCACGGCGGGGGCTTCGTGATCGGTGATCTCGACACCCACGACTCGGCGTGCCGGCGGCTCTCGCGGCTCGCGCAGTGCCTGGTGGTGGCGGTGGACTACCGCCTCGCGCCGGAGCACAAGTTTCCCGCGGCCGTGGACGACGCCATGGCGGCCCTGCGCTGGGTGGCGCTGCACGGCGAGCGCATCGGCGCGGATCCCGCGCGCATCGCCGTGGGTGGCGACAGCGCCGGCGGCAACCTGGCGGCTGTGTGCGCGCTGCTGGCACGCGACGAGGGGTTCCCGTCGCTGGCCCTGCAGCTGCTGATCTACCCCGCCACCGCGCCCGAGCCCGAGACGGCCTCGCACCGCGCCTTCGCCGAGGGCTACCTGCTCACGCGCAACACCGTCACCTGGTTCTACAGGCAGTACCTGCGCTCATCGAAGGACCAGCAGGATTTCCGGTTCGGGCCTCTGGTGGCGGAGGATCTCTCGAAGCTCGCGCCGGCGTTCGTGCTGGTGGCGGGCTACGACCCGCTGCGCGACGAAGGCGTGCAGTACGCCTCGCGCCTGATCGAGGCGGGCAACCGCGTCACGCTGGTGAACTACGAGGGCATGATCCACGGCTTCTTCATCATGCTCGGTGCGCTCGACGCGGCCCGGCGGGCGGTGGAGCAGTCCGCGGTGGCGCTGCGCGAGGCGTTCGCCGCGATCGTCACGCGCGAATCCTGATCGCGGGCCGTCGAGGGCCGCGACGAACCAAGGGGGAGAACCATGAGCCTGCAGGGAAAGATCGCCTGGATCACGGGCGCGGGGACGGGCATCGGGCTGGCGGGCGCGCAGGCCCTGGCCCAGGCCGGGTGCACCGTGGTCATGTCGGGCCGTCGCGCCGAGGTGCTCGAGAAGGAGGCCGCGGCCATCCGCGCCGCCGGCGGGCAGGCGGAGACGGCGGTGCTGGACGTGAGCGACGCAGCGGCGGTGCAGCGCGTGGCCGACGGCATCCAGGCGACCCACAGCCGGGTGGACATACTGCTCAACTCCGCCGGCCTGAACGTGCCCACGCGCTTCTGGAAGAACCAGACAGTGCCGGGCTGGAACGAGGTGATCCGGATCAACCTCGACGGCAGCTACTACTGCATCGCCGCGGTGCTGCCCGGCATGCGCGAGCGGCGCGACGGGCTCATCATCAACGTCTCGTCGTGGTCGGGGAAGTTCGACACCTACCTCACGGGCCCGGCCTACAACGCCGCCAAGCACGGCGTGGTGGCCATGACGGCGCACCTCAACCAGGAGGAGTGCATCAACGGCATCCGCGCCTGCGCCCTCTGCCCCGCCGAGGTGAACACGCCCATCATGGAGAAGCGCCCCGTCAAGCCCTCCGCCGAGGACCTGGCGAAGATGCTCCAGCCAGACGACCTCGGCCGGACCATCCGCTTCATCGCCGAGATGCCGGCCCACGTGTGCATCAACGAGATCCTGATCAGCCCCACCTGGAACCGCATCTTCATCGGGGCTTCGGACCTGAAGCGGTGAATGACGCGGTCAGGCCTGGCCCCGCCGCTACCTGGCGTAGCTGATGCGGTACAGCGCCCCCGCGTAGTCGTCGGACACCAGCAGCGACCCATCGGGCAGCTGGGCCACGTCCACCGGCCGTCCCCGGTAGCTGCGGGTGGCAGGGTCGAGCCAGCCTTCGGCGAACACCTCCGTGCGCTCGGCGCTGCCGTTGGCCCTGAGTGACGTGAACATCACCCGCGCCCCCACCGGCTCGGTGCGGTTCCACGAGCCGTGCTGCGCGGAGAAGATGGCGCCACGGTACTTCTTCGGGAACGCGGTGCCGGTGTAGAAGGCCAGCCCGAGGTCCGCCGCGTGGGCGGCCATTTCCACCTCGGGGAAGATCACGTCGGCCGGTGGCGAAGTTCCCTGGTGCTCCGCGGTGCGAACCCTTCCGCCGCCGTACCAGGGGAAGCCGTGGTGCGAGCCGGCCTTCACCGTGCGGTTCAACTCACCGGGTGGCGTGTCGTCACCCATGCCGTCCACCTGGTTGTCGGTCCACCACAGCGAGCCGTCGAAGGGGCTGAACTCGATGCCCACGCAGTTGCGCGCGCCCTTCACGAACACCTCGCGCAGCGAGCCATCGGCGCGATTCATGCGCACGATCCCCCCGACACCCAGCCGCTCGTAGAGCTCCACCTTGGATCCGGGCGTCACGTTGTAGGGCTGGCCGAGCGAGACGTACAGCCGGCCGTCCGGCCCCACGCGGCATACCCGCGCACCGTGGCCGGAGGACTCCTCCTCCCGCGGCACCAGGCGCCCGTCGGGGACCAGCTCGATCACTTCCATGGAATCCCCGCGCCACGCCGCCTCGGCACTGCGAAAGGCCTGCACGCGATTGATCTCGGCCACGTAGAGCGTGCCATCGGGTGCGAGGCACACGCCGTTGGCCAGGCGCAGCGCCAGCGAGGGCGCGAAGGCACGCACCTCCGGCGCGGTTGCGTCGGGAGGCACGCTCACCCCCCAGACGCGGCCCTTGCGCGTGCCCACGAACACCGTGCGCCCCGAGGGGCTCACCGCCATGTGGCGGGCGTCGGGCACCACGGCGAACAGTTCGATGCGAAAGCCGGGCGGCAGGCGGATGCCCTCGAGCGTGCGGCGGATGGCGTCGGCGCGCGGGCCGGACTGCGGAACGGCGGCCTCGGCGGCGGAGCCGGGGGTGGCGAAGCTGCGGGGACGGGGGGCGAGGTCCTGGGCGGAGGCGGGCAGGGCTGTGAGCAGGGCAAAGGCGAACGCGGCGCCGGGAGGGACCGCCCTGGCAAGACATCCGGGACGGAGAAATGCCCCCCGGCCCCCCTTCTTCGAAGGGGGGAGACAGGTGCAGGGGCGGCTTCCCTCCGGCATGGTCAGATGCCCATCATCCTGCGCAGCTCCGCCGCGCTCATCACATGGCAGTAGATGTTGTTGATGATCTCGAGTTCCTTGCGATGCAGCTCGTCGGTGGCGGCGGCGCAGCAGTCGTCCAGCACCACCACGTGGAAGCTCTCGTCGGCGAGCGATCGCACCGTCGAGGACACGCACTGGTCGGTGAAGATGCCCGCCACCACCACGTGGCGGATGCCCATGTTGTGCAGCAGCAGGCGCAGGTTGGTGCCGGTGAGCGCGCTGTCGGTGGTCTTGGTGACGACGATCTCGTCGCCGCGCGGCGCGAGCGCGGGCACGATCTGCGAGGCGTGCTCGTCCCTGGGCAGCAGCAGGTTGTTGAAGCCCGGCATCTTCTGCGACAGCGACCGGTCGCGCCCGTCCTTCGTCTGGCAGGCGATGCGCGCGAACATCACCTCCATGTCCGCGGCCCGGAACGCGGCGATCATGGCGGCGGTGTTGGGGATCAGCGTGCCGTGCATGCGTTCGTGGAACGGCGTCCAGCGATCCCAGGCCGCCTGGGCCGGCGGCGGCAGCGAGGCACGGTCGGGCCGCTCGAGATAGGTGTTCTGCACGTCGATCACGAGCAGCGCGGTCTCGGCGCGCGGCAGCACGAGGTCGTCGGGCTCGGACATGTCGGCGTAGTACAGCGAGCGGTAGGCGGTCTTCCAGGACATGGCGGTGTGTCGGTTCGTTGACGGGTCCATGGATGATAAACGCCGCCGCGTGGTCACCCGGCGCCGTCGTGGCCGCGGGCGGCGCGAACTCCGGCTGGAGCCGTCGCGAGGGCGACGTCCCCTCCGGACAGGAGCATTCCGAGCGCATTGACGTGCATCAAGGCGGTGCGTGCCCCGCGTGCGCATCGTTACGGTCCGAGGACGGCACCATGACAGACCGTCCGGGTGAAACGACGACAGGGGGGCGGCCATGGCAGCGAAGATCTGGATCTGCGACGACGAGCCCAGCGAGCGTTTTCCCGTCTGGACCCGCGGCAACGTGGGCGAGGTGTTCGTGGAGGTGGTCTCGCCCATCACCTGGAGCCTGTTCGGGCGCAAGGCCTTCGAGCCGGCCTGGCGCCAGGCCTTCTGCGACATGGGCGCGTTCACGCCCGAGGAGTTCAAGCCCGCGGGACAACCCGAGCTGACCGCCTGCTTCGGCGGCTACGTCTACATCAACCAGTCGGTCACGCGGGTGCTGGCGGTGCGGGTGCCGGGCCTCACCGTCGAGGCGATGGACCGTTCGCTGTTCGGCGACGATCCCACCGTGCCGCCCTATCGACCCGACCCCCGCGACGAGAGTCCCGCCCGCACGGCCGCCGTCGCGGCCTGGCTGCAGTCGCTGTTCACCACCGACCCGGCCGCCGACATCGCTGCCGACGCGCGCGCCCTCGCCGCGCTCTCCGACCGCCGGCCCGACCTCGCCACCCGCGCCGATCGCGAACTGCTCGCCTGGGTGCGTTCCCACGCCAGCGTGATGCAGCGCCTGTTCCGCCGTCACGTGCTGGCGAGCTACGGCGCCAACGTCCTGGTGAGCGTGATCGCGCAGCTGTGCCAGGCGGCGGGTGCCGCGGATCACTTTGCCCGGGTCACCGCCACCGAGGCGGAGGTGGAGTCCACCGGGCCGAGCCTCGCTGTGTGGGCGCTGTCGCGCCGCGTGCGCGCCGCGCCGACGCTGGTGGCCCAGTTCGATCGCGGCGTGGAGGGCCTGACCGGGCGCCTGCGCGCCAGCGCGGAGCCGGCGGCCCGCGACTTCCTGCGCGACTGGGATGCGTTCATCGCCCGCTGGGGTTTCGTGGGGCCGAGCGTGTGGGACTTCCGCTCGCCCACCTACGCCAGCGATCCCGGGCTTGCCTTGCGGCTGCTCGACCGCACCCGAGAGGCTCCCGATTCCGCCGATCCGGCGCTGCGAGTGCGCCAGCTCCACGCCGCCCGCGACCAGGCGGTGGCCGAAGTGGCGGCGCGCCTGGCCGCGGACCCGGCGGTGCAGGGGCAGTTCCTGGCGGCGGTGCACGCGGCCAGCGCGCACCTCACGGGCCGCGAATCCACCAAGATGCACTGCACGCAGCTCATCGACGAGGGCCGCCGCGCGCTGCGCGAGATGGGCAACCGGATGGTGGCGCGCGGGCTGCTCGCCGACTGGCGTCACGTGCTGCTGGTGACCGACGAGGAATTCGATGGCTTCCTGGCCGATGCGGCCTCGTTCCGCGAACGCATCGAGGAGCGCGCCGCGCGGCTCGAGCTGCTGCAGTCGAAGGAGCCGCCGTTCGTGTTCGAGGGCGAAGTGCCCGCGCTGGCCACCTTCCGGGATCGTGCTTTCGCGGGTGCGGCCTTCTCCCCGGCTTCCCCGGGCGAGACCCTCGCCGGGATGGGGGTCTCCGCCGGAAAGCACACCGGCCGAGCGCGCATCGTCACCGCCATCGACCAGGCGGGCGAGCTGCAGCCCGGCGAGGTCATCGTCGCGGTGATCACCGATTCGTCGTGGGGCCCGCTGTTCATGGAGGCGGGCGCCGTGGTGGTGGAGACGGGGGCCGCCATCTCCCACGCGGCCATCGTGGCGCGCGAGCTCGGCATTCCCGCCGTGGTGTCGGTGCCCGGTGCCACGCGCCGCATCCGCGACGGCGCCACCGTTACGGTGGATGGGGATGCCGGCACCGTGACGGTCGACTGAGCCGGGCGGAGGCGCGCTTGCCCGAGGCCGCCGGCGCCGCTGCGCCGACTCCGCTGGTGGTTGCGCTGGACGGGCGCTGCCCGCTGGGGCGCGACGAACTCGGCGGCAAGGCCTGGGGCATCAACCGCATGCGCGCGCTCGGGCTGCCGGTGCCGCCGGCCTTCACGGTGACCACCCGCGCCTGCCGCGACTACTACGCCAACGGCCGGGTGGTGGACGAGGCGCTCTGGGATGCCATTCTCGCCGCCCTGCCCGCGCTCGAGGCGGGCACCGGCCGGCGTTTCGGCGCCGGCGCGCGACCGCTGCTGGTGTCGGTGCGCTCCGGCGGCGCACGCAGCATGCCCGGCATGATGGACACGGTGCTCAACCTGGGCATCGACGACGGCGTCGAGGCCGCCCTGGCGCGCGAGAGCGGCGACGCGCTGTTCGCCGCGCAGGTGCGCGCGGCCTTCGCGGCCCAGTACCGCGCGGTGGTGCTGGGCGGCGGAGATGCGCCCCTGCCCGGAGACCCGCGCGAGCAGCTGCGCGCAGCCGTGGGCGCGGTGTTCGCGTCCTGGCAGTCGGCCCGTGCGCGGGTCTACCGCGCCAATCGCGGCCTGTCCGAGGATGGCGGCACCGCCGTCACGATCCAGGCCATGGTGTTCGGCAACCTCGACGAGCGCTCGGGCACCGGCGTGCTGTTCAGCCGCAACCCCATCACGGGGGAGGCGCGTGCCTGGGGCGAGTGGCTGCCGCGCGCCCAGGGTGAGTCCGTGGTGGCCGGACAGCGCACGCCGCGCCGCCTCGAGGCGCTGCGCGACCGGCTGCCGGACGTGCACGCCCGGCTGCTCGAGGCGGCCGCCATCCTCGAGCGCGATGCCCGCGACATGCAGGACATGGAATACACGGTGGAGTCCGGTCGCCTCTGGCTGCTGCAGACGCGCACCGCCAAGCGTTCGCCCCAGGCCGCGCTGCGCGTCGCGGTGGCCATGGCGGAGGAAGGCTTCATCGGCAGGGACGAGGCGGTGCGACGCATCGATCCCGCGCTGCTGGCCGCGATCCCGGACCTGCGCCTGGCGCCCGGGGCCGAGCGGGTGCTTCCGGTGGCGCGCGGCGAACCCGGCTGCCCGGGGGTCGCGGTGGGCGAGGTGGTCACCGATCCCGCCGAGGCGGTTGCGCGCGCGGCGCGCGGCGAGGACGTGATCCTCGCCCGGGTGATGACCAGTCCCAACGATCTCGAGGGCGTGATCGCGGCGCGCGCCCTGGTGACCGAGCAGGGTGGCTCCACGTCCCATGCGGCGGTGGTGAGCCGTGAACTCGGCCGGCCTTGCGTGCTGGGCTGCGGTCTGGACACGGTCACGGCGCTCGCGGGCCGGCGCGTCACGGTGGACGGCGCCCGGGGCAGCATCTGGGAGGGCGCGCTGGCCGAGGCGTCCATGGCCGGCGAGGCGGGCGAGGATCTCGCGAAGCTCAGGCAATGGGGGCTGGACACCGGCGCAAGCCACGCGCCGGCGGCCCGGTCACCTGGATCGAAGGCCGCAGCGGGTGCCGCGCACGCCCCGTCGGGAGCGTCGCTCGCCGACGCGTTGTCGCTGCTGCGGCTGCTGGCGCTGAAGGGCCGCCCCGGTCTCGCCGTGCTCGCCGAGGCGCTGCACGCCACATCCGACGAGGTGTCGGCTGCGCTGGCGCCATTGCGCGATGCCGGCCTGTGCAGCGTCGATGCGTCGGCCTGCCGCCTCACGCCCGCGGGCCGGGAACGCATGGCGCAGCTCCTGGCAGCGGAGCGCGACACGCTGGACGCCGCCGCGATGCAGGCGGCGCACCTGGCGTTCGCCCCCTTCGACGCGGCGCTGAAACGCATCCTCACCGACTGGCAGCTTGGTCCCGACGGTCGCCCCAGCGACCACGCCGACCTCGCCCGCGACGATGCCGTGCTCGCGCGGCTGCAAGACCTGCATGTCGCCGTCGTGCCGTTTCTGGACCGGATGGTGAAGGCCGTGCCGCGCCTGCGCTTGCTCGAAGAGCGGCTGGCGCGCGCGGTGTCGCGCGCGCTGGCCCGCGAACCGGGCGCCATGACGCGCATCGTGGCCGACAGCGTGCACACGGTGTGGTTCGAACTGCACGAGGAACTGATCGCCCTCGCGGGCCTGACCCGCGAGGCGATCGCGCGCAACGGCGCCTGAAGGCACGCCGGGTGCTCAGGCCATCCCGAACGCCACCATCATCTCGTGGCGCAGCTTGGTGTACTGCTCGTTGAGCGTCTTCACCGGCCCGCCGGTGAGGGCATCCACCACCACGCGGTCGGGCCGCTGGCCGGCGGGGGTCGCGAACAGCTTCACGATGGCGTCGGCCACGTCCTGGGGCTTGGGCGCCTGGGGGCTGCCGAACAGCTGGGCCAGGCCCTCGCCCATCTTCTGCGGGATCTGCGCCACGGGGCCGTAGGCCTCGGCGCGCGCGGCGTCGGCGGCGTACTGGCCGTTGTTGCCCACCTCGGTGGGGAAGGCGCCCGGCTCCACCAGGGTCACGTCGATGCCCAGGCCCTTGAGCTCGTCGCGCTGCGCCTCGGCGAGCGCCTCGAGGGCGAACTTGGTGGCCGCGTACGTGCCGATGGTGGGCAGCGAGAAGCGGCCCACCACGCTGGAGACGTTGACGATGGCGCCGCCGCGCTGCTTGCGCAGGTGGGGCAGGGCGGCGCGGTTCACGCGCAGCGGACCGAAGACGTTGGTCTCGAACAGCGCCTTGACTTCCTCGATGGTGAAGGCTTCCTGCACGCCCATGGCGAAGCGCCCGGCGTTGTTCACCACGCCGTGCAGCGGGCCGTGGCCGGCGATCTTCGCGATGGCGGCATCCACCGAGGCATCGCTGGTGACGTCCATCTCCACCACGTGCACGTTGGCGATGGCGCCCAGGGCCTGGGCGGCCTTGGCGTTGCGACCGCCGGTGTCGCGCATCGCGGCGAAGACGGTGTGGCCCGCCTTGGCGAGGCTCTCGGTGGTGAGGCGGCCGAAGCCGCTGCTGGTTCCGGTGACGAGGATGTTCATGGGGGCTTCCTTGTGTCGGGGTTGAGGGTGGGGCGAATCTGGATCCGTCCGGGCCGCACGGGTAGTCCGGCCGCGGGAATGGGCTTCATGCGCGGCGGGCATGCCCGCCCGCCGCGTGGTCGTGCTAGAGGAGCTTGACCAGCTGCTTGCCGAAGTTCTCGCCGCGCAGCATGCCGATGAAGGCCTTGGGCGCGTTGCGCAGCCCCTCGGCCACGGTCTCGCGGTAGCGCAGCCTGCCGCCGGCCACCAGGCCGGCGAGCTGGCCGATGGCGCGACCGTAGAGGTCCATGCGGTCCGAGACGATGAAGCCCTGCAGCTTGACGCGGTTCACCAGCAGCGAGCGCATCATGGTCATGCCGTAGGGGTCGGTGTTGTACTCCGAGATCAGCCCGCACAGCGCCACGCGCGAGAACGGGTTGAGCAGCCGGAACACTGTGTCCATCACCACCCCGCCCACGTTCTCGAAGTAGCAGTCGATCCCCGAGGGGCAGGCGGCCTTGAGGTCTTCGAACAGGCGGCCGGCCTTGTAGTCCACGCAGGCGTCGAAGCCCAGCTCCTTGACCACGTACTCGCACTTGGCGGCCCCGCCGGCGATGCCCACCACGCGGCAGCCCTGCAGCTTGCCGAGCTGGCCCACGATGCCACCCACCGCGCCCGAGGCCGCCGACACCACCACGGTCTCCCCGGTCTTGGGCGCGCAGTGCTCGAGCAGTCCGATCCAGGCCGTGGCGCCGGGCATGCCGACGGCGCCCAGGTAGGCCTGCAGCGGCACCTTCTTCGGGTCCACCACCGTCACGGCCGCCGCGTCGGCCACGGCGTGCGTCTGCCAGCCCAGCGAGCCCACCACGAACTGCCCGGCCTTCAGGCGCGGGTGCTGCGATTCCACGATCTCGCCCACAACGCCGGCGGTCATCACCTCGCCGATCTCCACCGCGGCGGCGTAGGACTTGGAGGCGTTCATGCGGCCGCGCATGTAGGGGTCGAGGGACATCCAGTGGCCGCGCACCAGCACCTGGCCGGGGGCGGGGCGGGGGATGTCGGTCTCGACGATGCTGAAGTCGGATTCCTGCACCCAACCCTCGGGACGGCGGGCGAGCAGGACCTGCAGGTTCTTTTCCATGGGGGGGCCTCGGTGGGAAGTCGGCCCGCATTCTAGACGCTGGACGCCGCCGCCGCCCCTCGCCGCTGCACCGACGGGGGCAGGGCCGGTACCATCCGGCCATGACACCCCTGATCCTGATTCCCGGCCTGCTGTGCGACCGCGCCGTCTGGCAGGCCCAGCTCGACGGCCTGTCCGGCGTGGCCGATGCGCGCGTGGCCGACGTCACCCGCGACGACTCGATGTCCGCCATGGCGGCGCGGGTACTGGCCGAATGCCCCTTCGAGCGCTTCGCGCTGGCGGGCTTCTCCATGGGCGGCTACGTGGCTTTCGAGCTGATGCGCCAGGCGCCGGGCCGGGTCACCCGGCTGGCGCTGCTGGACACCAGCGCCCGGCCCGACACCCCCGAGCGCAGCCGGCAGCGGCGCGAGTTCATGACGCTGGCGCAACGCGAGCGCGGCTTCGCGCCCGTGAACCGGGTCATGCTGCCGCTGATGGTGCATGCCTCGCGGCTGGACGACGCCCCGCTGATCGCGGAGATCCGCGCCATGGCCGACCGGGTGGGCGTGGCGGCGTACGTGCGCCAGCAGGAGGCCATCATCGGCCGCGCGGACAGCCGTCCCGCCCTGGCGGGGATCCGCGTGCCGACGCTGGTGCTGTGCGGACGGGAGGACGCCCTCACGCCGCTCGAGGCGCACGAGGAGATGGCCGCCGGCGTCCCCGGGGCACTGCTGGAGGTGATCGACACCTGCGGCCACATGGCGCCGATGGAGCGCCCGGAGGCCGTAAACTCTGCGCTTTCGCGATGGCTTTCGGAGGGCGGCGCATGAGACGGGTCCGGGCGGGTAGCGGGGCGATCCTCCGTCGGGCATTCGCCCTGGCTGCGCTGAGCACTGCCGTGGCCGCGCCCGCCACCGCCGCCGACAACCCTTCCATCGAGCAGCTCGAAGAGGACGTGCGCCACTGCGCCGCCTGCCACGGCGAGGACGGCCGCTCGGCGCAGATGCCCTGGAACGGCCGCATCGCCGGGCAGTACTACGAGTACCTCGTGTACATCCTGCGCCAGTACCGCCTTGGCCGCGTGCGCGGCCTCAATGGCAGCGTCATGGCCGGCGCCACCGCCCACCTGGACGACGCGCGCATCAAGGC
This sequence comes from uncultured Rhodocyclaceae bacterium, assembly GCA_964641005.1. Classification (GTDB taxonomy): domain Bacteria; phylum Pseudomonadota; class Gammaproteobacteria; order Burkholderiales. The sequence continues at coordinate 1,296 of CAZXJW010000016.1, read as the reverse complement.
GCTGGCCCGCTACTACAGCACCCTGGAATGACGGAGCGCACCATGAAGCGTGTCACCTTCAAGTTGAACGGCACCCCCACCACCGTGGACATGGACCCGGACACCCCGCTGCTGTGGGTGCTGCGCGACACCCTCGGCCTCACGGGCACCAAGTTCGGCTGCGGGCGCGGCCTGTGCGGCTGCTGCACGGTGCTGATCGAGGGCGAGGCCACCCGCTCCTGCGTGCTGCCGGTGGGCGTGCTCGAGGGCCTGGCCATCACGACCATCGAGGGCCTCGCCCGCCAGCCGGGCCACCCGGTGATCCGCGCCTGGGAGCAGGTGGACGTGCCCCAATGCGGCTACTGCCAGCCGGGCCAGATCGTGGCGGCCACCTCGCTGCTCAGGAAGCGCGCCGCACCCACCGAGGACGACATCGACTCGGCCATGTCCGGGGTGCTGTGCCGCTGCGGCACGTACCCGCGCATCCGCGAGGCGATCCGCCAGGCGGCGAAGCTGCAGGCGAAGGGAGCCAAGGCGTGAGGCGCCTCGCCGGCGTGGCGCTGGCGGCGCTGCTCGTCTCGGCGCCTGCCATGGCCGCCGAGAAGCGCGGCGACCCGAAGCGCGGTTTCGCCATCTCCGAGTCCTGCGCCGCCTGCCACGAGGGCGACGGGCGATCGGCGGGCTACCGCCTGTACCCGCGCATCGCGGGACAGCACTACGACTACCTGGTCACCGCCATCAAGGAGTTCCGAAGCAAGGAACGCCGCCAGACCATGGCGCTGCACATGATGTGGGACGCCACGGGCAAGCTGAGCGACCAGGACATCCACGACCTGGCCGCCTTCTACAGCGGCCTGCCCTGGTAGCGGGCCGCGGTTCGAACCAGAACGACAAGCCACCTCAGAGGACAAGAAATGGCAGAAGTGAGCAAGCGGGCCCTGGGCCTGGGCACGGAGAACGCATTCGTCGTGCTGGCCGAGGTGAACGGGCTGCTGCGATCGGGCAAGGACATCGTCTCCTTCTGCATCGGCCAGCCCGACTTCCCCACGCCGGCCAACATCCAGGACGCGGCCGTGGCCGCCATCCGCGGCGGCAAGCACGGCTACACGCCCTCGGCGGGCATCGACGAACTGCGCGCGGCGGCGGCGGGCTACCTCTCGCGCACCCGCGGCATCGACGTGCAGCCCGCGGACATCGTCGTGGCCGCCGGCGCCAAGCCCTTCATCGCCTACGCCATCCTGTCCACCACCGACTACGGCTCGGGCGACGAGGTGATCTATCCCAATCCGGGATTCCCGATCTACGACTCGCAGATCC
>CAZXJW010000015.1:14064-24259 GCA_964641005.1 uncultured Rhodocyclaceae bacterium | reverse complement strand
TCACCCTGGTGGTTCTTGCCGAACTGGCCGGTGACGTAGCCCTGGGCCTTGAGGACCGTGGCGATGGTGGGGTCCTCCTTCTTCATGCCCTCGGGCGAGCCGGGCAGGCCCACCTTGGTGAGGCCGGTGCGGATGGGCGACTGGCCCGTGATGAAGGCCGCGCGGCCGGCGGTGCAGCTCTGCTGCCCGTACCAGTCGGTGAACAGTGCGCCTTCCTTCGCCACGCGGTCGATGTTGGGCGTGCGGTAGCCCATCATCCCCATGTTGTACGCGCTGATGTTGAACTGGCCGATGTCGTCGCCCCAGATCACCAGGATGTTGGGGCGCTTGGCGGACTGGGCGTGGCCCAGGGTGCTGAAGGCGAGCAGGGCGGCGCCCAGCAGCGCCAGGCAGGTGCGATACAGGCCGTGATGGAGCATCGAGGATCTCCCTTTCGTCGTCGCAGGGGCAATGGACCGGTGCGAGTCTAGCTGGAACCCGCGCGGCCGAGGAATCATTCCGGCGTGCCGGCGATGGCGGCTGCAGCCCCGAGCGGCTCGCCGGCGATCACCCGCAGCACCTGGGCCCCGTAGCGCTCGAGCTTGCGCGCACCGATGCCGCTGACGGCGGCCAGTGCCGCCGGGTCGGGCGGCTGGCGGCGGGCCACCTCCGCGAGCGTGCTGTCGTGGAAGATCACGTAGGGCGGCACGCCCTGGCTGCGCGCCTCGGCCAGGCGCCACGCCTTGAGGCGCTCGAACAGCGACTGCTCCCGGGTGTCGAGCGGCGTGTCGCCCGGCGCCACGCGCGCGGGCTTCGCGCCCCTGGGCCGGGCCACGTGACGGCGCATTTCCACGCTGCGCTCGCCCCTGAGCACCGCGCGGCTGTCTTCGGTGAGCGTGAGCGCGCCGTGGGCGTCGTGGTCCACGGCCGCGAGGCCGAGCGCCACGAGCTGGCGGAACACGATGCGCCAGGCGGCCTCGTCCAGGTCGGCGCCCACGCCGAACACCGACAGCTTCTCGTGGCCCCAGCGGCGCACGCGCTCGCCGTTCCCGCCGCGCAGCACCTCGATGAGGTGAACGGCGCCGAAGCGCTGCCCGGTGCGGTAGATGGCCGACAGCGCCTTGCGGGCGGCGTCGGTGGCGTCCCAGGTCTGCGGCGGGGCGAGGCAGTTGTCGCAGTTGCCGCACGGCTGCGAGGCCTCGCCGAAATAGGCCAGCAGGCGCACGCGCCGGCACGAGGCCGTCTCGCACAGGCCCAGCAGGGCGTCGAGCTTGGCGGAGGACACGCGCTTGAAGGCCTCGTCGGCCTCGGACTCTGTGATCAGCCGGCGCTGCTGCACCACGTCGGCCAGGCCGTAGGCCATCCAGGCATCGGCGGGCGTCCCGTCGCGCCCCGCGCGCCCGGTCTCCTGGTAGTAGCCCTCGATGCTGCGGGGCAGGTCGAGGTGGGCCACGAAACGCACGTCGGGCTTGTCGATGCCCATGCCGAAGGCGATGGTGGCCACCACCACGATGCCCTCGTCGCGCTGGAAGCGCTCCTGGCAGCGGGCGCGCACGGCGGCCTCCATGCCGGCGTGGTAGGGCAGAGCCTCCACGCCCTGGGCCTTCAGCCACTCGGCGGTCTCCTCCACCTTGCGCCGCGTGAGGCAGTAGACGATGCCCGCGTCCCCGGCGTGCTCGTCGCGGATGAAGCGCAGCAGCTGCGCGCGGGCGTCGGCCTTGTCCACGATGGTGTAGCGGATGTTGGGGCGGTCGAAGCTCGACACGAACACCCGCGCCGCGTCCAGTTCGAGACGGCGGACGATCTCCTCGCGCGTCTGCGGATCGGCGGTGGCGGTGAGGGCGATGCGCGGGATGCCGGGGAAGCGCTCGTGGAGCACCGACAGCTGCAGGTACTCGGGCCGGAAGTCGTGGCCCCACTGCGACACGCAGTGCGCCTCGTCGATGGCGAACAGCGCGATGCGCGAGCGCTCGAGCAGTTCGAGGCAGCGCGGGGTGACCAGCCGCTCGGGCGCCACGTAGAGCAGGTCGAGCTCGCCCGCCTCGAGGGCGCGCTCCACCTCGCGCGCCCCGCGCGCATCGAGCGTGGAATTGAGGAAGGCCGCGCGCACGCCGAGCTGGGTGAGGGCGCTCACCTGGTCCTGCATGAGCGCGATCAGCGGCGAGACCACCACCCCGGTGCCGGGGCGAAGCAGCGCGGGCAGCTGGTAGCACAGCGACTTGCCCCCGCCCGTGGGCATGAGCACCAGCGCGTCGCCGCCGGCGGCCACGTGGCCGACGATCTCGGCCTGGGCGCCGCGGAAGGCGTCGTGGCCGAAGACCCGGCGCAGCGTGTCGCGGGCGTGCTCGTCGGCGGAGGCACCCGGCGCAGTGGAGGGCGGGGCGGACGGCGGCGTCGGGAGAGGGGCGGCATGCATGGCCCGAGTGTGCCCGACGCCGGGCTCGCCCGGCGAGCCCGGCTCCTTCGTCGACGCCATGCCGACCGAGGCGGGCCGCCACGCCGCCGCCGCGCTGCGTCGCGACCGGCCGGCCGGAGGCCCCCCGGCCTGTGGCCGTGTCGAAAAACGTCTGGACAGCCGAGGTTTTTCCGCTATAGTGCGCGCCCAAGGTCCGCCAGCCGCCTCATCCGGTTTGCGGCATACGGACCCCGGCAGAGGCCTTCCTGGCCCGCCGACCACCAATCCTGCTGGTGCATCTGCCTGAACCGGTTCCACGGTCCTCCGTGGCAGGCCGATCGCAGGAGACATACTTGTCACAGTCGTTCGAAGGTCTCGGGCTGCGCGCCGAGTTGTGCCGCGCGGTTGCCGAAGAGGGTTACACCAGTCCCACCCCGATCCAGGCCCAGGCGATACCGCCGATCCTCGAGGGCCGCGACGTGCGCGCCGCAGCGCAGACGGGTACCGGCAAGACCGCCGGCTTCTCCCTGCCCATGCTGCAGCGCCTGGCCGCCGTGCCCGTGCCCGCCGAGCCCCGGCCGGTGCGCGCGCTCGTGCTCACGCCCACCCGAGAGCTCGCGCTGCAGGTGGAGGAGAGCATCCGCGCCTACGGCCGCCACCTGCCGCTGAAGTCCACCCTGATCTTCGGCGGCGTGGCCATGGGCCCCCAGGTGGACGCGCTCGACCAGGGCGTGGACATCCTCGTGGCCACGCCGGGCCGGCTTCTCGACCACGTGGCCGAGAAGACCGTGGATCTGGGCGAGGTCGAGGTGCTGGTGCTCGACGAAGCCGACCGCATGCTCGACATGGGCTTCATCCACGACATCCGCAAGGTGCTCGCGCTGCTGCCGCGCGAACGCCAGAACCTGCTGTTCTCGGCCACTTTCCCGCCCGAGATCGTCGAGCTGGCCGGCTCGCTGTTGCGCGAGCCCGTGGCCGTGCAGGTGGCGCGCGCCAATGCCGACGCCGAGCTGGTGGCGCAGAAGATCCACCCCGTCGACCCCGGCCGCAAGCGCGAGCTGCTCTGCCACCTGGTGCGCGAGGGCGACTGGCAGCAGGTGCTGGTGTTCGCCCGCACCAAGCACGGCGCCAACCGCCTTGCCATGCAGCTCGCCAAGCAGGGCATCACCGCCGATTCCATCCACGGCAACCGCAGCCAGCCGCAGCGGCTGCGGGCATTGAAGAACTTCAAGGACGGCGTGATCCGCGTCCTGGTGGCCACCGACATCGCCGCCCGCGGCATCGACATCGAGGAGCTGCCGCACGTCATCAACTACGACCTGCCCCGCGTGCCCGAGGACTACGTGCACCGCATCGGTCGCACCGGTCGCGCGGGCAACCAGGGCGAGGCGATTTCCCTGGTCACGCCCGAGGACATGCCGCTGCTCGCGGACATCGAGAAGCTCCTGCTGCGCAGCCTTGATCGCGTGGTGGTGCCGGGCTTCGAGCCGGGCCAGGCGCCCCCCGAGGGGAGCGCGCCCCCGCAGCGCGAGGCGCGCGAACCCCGTGAACCGCGCGAGCCCCGGCCGCCGCGCGAACCGCGCCAGCAGCAGGCGCGTGCCGACAAGCCGCGCCGCGAACGCGACCGTGACCAGCAGCCGCGTGTCCCGCGCGTGGAGGCCGTGGGCGAGCCCGAGGAACTGCGTGCCGATCGCCAGCCGGACGAGGATTTCTCCGAGCGCCAGCCGGTCGAACCGCGCGGCGAGCGCCAGCCCTTGGATCCCCGCGCCGAGCGGCCGGCCCGCCAGCAGCGCCGGCCCGTGCCCGCGCTGCTGCGCGGTCCCATGGACGAGCGGGCCATCCAGGCCCGCGGCAACGTGGCGCTGCCCGGTGAGGACCGGTGGAGCGACACCGAGCCCGTCGAGGACGAGGAAGACGACTTCCGCCAGCCCATGTCCAACGAATCGTCGCTGTTCCCCTCCTCGGGCCGCGTGTTCGGCGAGCCGAAGGTACGCAGCGGCGCGCGGCATGGCGGCGGCGGCAATGCGGGCGGCAACGCCAATGGCAACCGCGGACCGCGCCCCGAGGGCCAGAAGAAGCGCGGTGGTGGCGGCGGCAAGCCCGGCGGCGGTGGCCAGCGCCGCCGCGGCAAGGGCGGCGGCGGCCAGGCCCAGCCTGCCACCGGCAATCCGCGTCGCGCCGGCTGAATCGCGGGGCCTCGTGCCCCGCTCCTGCTGAAGCGTTGCCCGCGTGCCGCTGATCCATCCGCTGTCGGAGGAAGACCTCGACCGCCTCGAGCAGATGCTCGGCGATCCGTCGCTGGACGGGCAGGCCTTCGCGCTCGATGCACTGCAGGGATTCCTCTGCGCGGTCTCGAGTGCGCCTTCGCCCATCCCCGAGGAGCGATGGCTGGCCGTGGCGCTGGGCAGGCCGGACTGGCTGGCCCATCCCCAGGGCGAGGCCCTCGGAGTGCTGCTGCGCCGATTCCACGAGGAGATCCTCGCCGACCTGGTGGATGGCTACGGGGTGCAGCCCCTGCTGTATCCCTCGGCCGAGGACCCCGACCGCCTCGATCACGGCCCCTGGGCCGGTGGCTATCTCGAGGGCGTCGAACTGGCCGATCCCGCCTGGGAGGAAGCGGCAGACCCGGACGAGGCCGGAGAACTGCTCGTGCCCTTCCTGGCGCTGTCGGGCAGCCTGGACGAGACCGAGGGCGGCTGGGAGGCCTGCGGCATCGATCCCTCCGGGCGCGAGGAGGCCCTGGCGCAGTTCGCCGAGGACCTGTCCCTGCACGTGCAGGAGGCCTGGGATTTCTGGGAGGCTGCGCGCCGTCCTCGCACGCAGCGCCGCGAGGGCCCCAAGGTGGGCCGCAACGACCCCTGTCCCTGCGGCAGCGGCCGGAAGTACAAGGCCTGCCACGGCCGCTGAGGCGGCGCAGTCGACGCCCCGAGGGGGCGTCTCAGGGCATGGGCGCGATGGAATGCAGCATCGTGGCGCGGCCCGGCTTCTCCGCCGCCTCGGCCACGGGCTTGCGGCGGCGCAGTTCGTGGAACTCGTCCAGTTCCCACGGGCGCATGGCGAGCAGCAGCGTGGCGCCCCGCCGCTCGCCCAGGGGCAGGTGCTTGGCCTCCTCGTGCAGTTCGGCGAACTCGTTGGCCAGCCTCTTGAGACGCTGCACCAGCAGCGCCTGGGTGGCCGGCGGCAGCGTGGCGTTGGACAGCAGCATGATCTCGTTGTCGCCGTCGAAGTGCGCGCGGAAGAACTCGTTCTGGGCGCGCGCCTTGAAATACTGCTGGATGGGGCCGTTGGGCCGCCAGGCGAAGGTCCGGCTCACCTTCAGGCGGATGCGGTTCTCGGGCAGCAGTTCGAGGAAGTCGATCTTCTCCAGCCGCAGCAGCAGCTTGATCACGTCGGCCTTGGTGAGGTCGTAGACCGACACCATGTCCTCCACCGAGAGGTGATTGAGCGCGCACACGGCCACCAGCAGCAGCCGTACGTCGCTCATGATCACGCGCTCCTGGGCAAGGTCGAGCTGTGAGACCGCATCCTTGCCGCGGCCGGTCTCGCGCACCAGTTCCACCATGCTGATGCCGGCCACGTGACAGATGGTCTCGAAGCGCTCGAGGGTGAGGCCGCCACGGGAGAGCAGGCGCTTCACGCTCGCCTCGCTCAGTTCCAGGCCGCGGGCGACTTCTGCGTAGGTGATGCGCTTGGCGCGCAGCGCCTTCTTGAGCGCGTCCATCAGCGCCGTGGTCTCGACCATGGTTCTCCCCCCGATAAGCGTCTTGTAGTTGCTGTCGCTCATTGGCGACGGTTCCATATTGCGATACCGACCGGGGAGGATGCAACCACCGCGGGACGCTTTCCCGGCAGCCACGCCCACAGGCGTCAGCATCCGCCTCGTGCGCATCCGGCGCACGGCAACGAGGCCAGAAAAGGGGAGACCATGGAACAGACGACGCTCGAGATGGCGTTCCGGCGGGCGCTGGAACGCCGCAACGCTCGCGGCCGCGACCGCGGCAAGCAAGGTTGGCAGGTACTTGCAGACCCGGCATTCCGCACCAGGCCGCCAATGTCGGGAGGGGAGCCCGACGAAGGCGTGACCGGGACGGGCATGGCGATCTAGCCGTCGACCGATTCCGGAAGGGCCCGCGCCGCGCACGCGGGCCTTCTGTTTTCTTGGAGGCGCGAGTGCCAGGGGCACCGGTTCCGGTGGCACCGAACCCAGGGCGCCGTGCTGCAGTGCAGTGTCCGATCGAAGCAGCGCCCCGCGCGGATCAGGCCCCGGCGGCGGCCAGGCGGGCCCGGATGTCCTCCACCCGCTTGCGGTTCACCCCCAGGTCGCTGTGCCCGAGTCGCGAGGCCGAGCGAACGTGGATGATCTTGCGGTCCGGGGCGAACCAGAACTCCACGTCGTCCACGTAGCCCATCAGGGCGCTGGTGTACTCCGCGTGGAGGTAGTCGGCCGTCTGGGACACCACCTGGGTGCGGGGGGTGGCCCGCACGATGCCCACCAGGGCGGCGAAGGCCGATTCGCGGCTCCCCCGGTACTCCAGGGGCGCGATGGCGTGATAGCCGCCCTCGGCCTGGCTGCTGACCGCGTTGGGGGAGGACGGAACAGGCTTGAGCCTGCCGTCGCGAACGCCGAGGTCATTGGGGCGCTTGCCGCTGAATAGTCCCATGGGATGCGATCTCCGGTCGTCCCCGGGGCCGGTGGGCCGCGGAGCGGGGTTTATGATGACGCCCTTCCCGGACGCCGGGGCGCCGCCAACCGGCGAGCGCGCCGCTCCGACACGCGAACGCCTCCGAGGTTTCCCCCTTGCCCCCCGTCACCCAGGCCCTGATCGGCGTCAACGTGGTCGCTTTCGCCCTCCAGGGGATGCTGCAGCCCGCGCTGGAGGTGCACTTCGCGCTCTGGCCACCGGCACCGCCCGGCGAGATCGACCACCCCACCTTCCAGATCTGGCAGCTCGTCACCTACGGCTTCCTGCATGGCAGCGTGCTGCACCTGGGCTTCAACATGCTCGCGCTGTGGATGTTCGGGCGCGACGTGGAGGGGGTGCTCGGCACCCGCCGCTTCCTGCAGTACTACTTCAGCTGCGTGATCACCGCGGCGGTGGTGCAGCTGTTCACCATGCACCTGCTGCAGTCACCACCCTACCCCACGGTGGGTGCCTCGGGCGGGGTGTTCGGGCTGCTGCTGGCCTTCGGTCTGCTGTTCCCGCGGCGCGTGGTGATGCTCCTGATCCCACCCATTCCGCTGCCCGCGCGGGTGTTCGTGGTGGTGTACGGCGTGATCGAGCTGGTGCTCGGGGTCACCGAGACGCAGTCGGGCGTCGCGCACTTCGCGCACCTTGGCGGGCTGGCAGGCGGATTCTTCCTGCTGCAGTTCTGGCGCGGGCGCTGGCCCTTCGCGCGGGGTTGAGGCCTCGCGTGCCATCGACGAGGGGAGACGCGTGACGCAGGCATCCACGCCGGTGGCGATGGTCATCGGCGCCGGCGAGAACCTCGGCGCCGCCATCGCGCGGCGCTTCGCGCGCGGCGGCTTCCACGTGGTGGCCACGCGCCGCCGCGGCGATCTCGATGCGCTGGCCGGAGAGATCCGCGCCGCCGGCGGCGCATGCACGCCGATCCACTCCGATGCCCGCGACGAAGCGTCCGTTCAGGCGCTGTTCGAGCAGGTGGAATCTGGCATCGGCCCGGTGCGCGTGCTGGTCTTCAACGTGGGCGGCAACGTGCGCTTCCCGATCGCCGAGACCACCGCGCAGGTGTATCGCAAGGTGTGGGAGATGTGTGCCTTCGGAGGCTTCCTGGCCGGGCGCGAGGCCGCCATCCGCATGAGCGCGCGCGGCGAGGGCACCATCCTGTTCACCGGCGCCACGGCGAGCCTGCGCGGGGCGAGCGGTTTCGCGGCCTTTGCCGGTGGCAAGCACGCCCTGCGGGCGCTGGCGCAGAGCATGGCGCGCGAACTCGGGCCCAGGGGCATCCACGTGGCGCACGTGGTGATCGATGGCCCCATCGAGAGCGACGCCACGCGACGGTTGTTCCCCGACGTGTTCGCGGCGCGCGGACCCGACGGCATCCTGCAGCCCGACGACATCGCCGAGATCTACTGGCAACTGCATGCCCAGCCGCGGTCGGCGTGGTCCTTCGAGACCGACGTGCGCACCTCGGTGGAACCCTGGTGACTGCCCCCTTGACGGAGAGATATCCATGGCCAAGTCCGTGACGTTCTTCTATGACTACGTGAGTTCCGCCAGCTACCTGGCGTGGACCCAGCTGCCCGCCATCTGCGTGCGCCACGGCGCGGTGCTGGACCGCAGACCGATCCTGCTGGGCGGGCTGTTCAAGTCCGCGGGCAATGCCTCGCCGATCACGGTGCCGGCGAAGTTCGCCTGGATGATCGCCGACCAGGCGCGCTACGCGAAGCGCTACGGCGTGCCCTTCGTGAAGAGCGAGCGGTTTCCCTTCAACACCGTGGCGGCCATGCGCGGAGCCCTGTGGGCGAAGCGGCTCGGCCGCCTGGACGCCTGGGACGAGGCCTTCTTCAAGGCCGGCTGGGGACAGGGCCGCGACATCGGCGACCTGGAGACCGTGAAGTCCATCGCCGCGGGCGCGGGCTTCGACGCGGAGGCCTTCGCCGCCGCCATCCAGACCGACGAGATCAAGAAGGCGCTCATCGACGCCACCGCGGAGGCCGCGGCCGCCGGAGCCTTCGGCGCGCCCACCTTCATCGTGGACGGGGTCCTGCACTGGGGGCAGGACCGGCTGGAGTGGGTGGAGGAGGCGCTGGCGAAGGGCTGAACGATCAGCCGGGCTCGGCGGCGAACACCGGGCCCAGCGGGCGCATGCGCATGCCCGGCGCCAGCCGGCGCCACGGGAAATCCGCCGGGTCGGCCAGCATCGGTCCCGGCGCCTTGCACACCAGGATGCGTTCGGCGATGGGCGTGAACTCGGCGCGGAAGTGCACCGAGCTCTTGTTCACCAGGATCGCCTCGCGCGTGGGATCGATGCCGGCGAAGCGGTACATCTCCTGGTCGGCGAGCTGGGGCTTCTCGCAGGACACCACCACACGCACGCCGCCGATGCGCAGGCAGGCCGAGGGGCCCACGTTCATGCGCGCGCCGCGATAGAACGGGCCGGTGCAGGTGAAGCGCCCTTCCGAGAGCCGCTCCACCACGAAGGGCGCGCGAAACGGCGCGTCGCCTGGAATGCGGGATTTCCCGCCGAGCGCGATCTCGATGGTGGCACCCTCGCCGGCGGCGTGGGCGGCGCGCGCGGCCTGCGGGTCGGCCATCAGGCCCAGCGCCGCGCGCTCGACGCGCGCGTCCACCAGTGCGCGCAGCATGCCGGTGGTGTCGGAGTCGCCGCCTGCGCCGGGGTTGTCCTGGGTGTCGGCGATCACCACCGGGCGCGTGGCGCCGCGCGCGATCTCGCGCGCCAGCCGCACGCCTTCCTCGGGCGTGAACAGCTCCTGGCCGAAGTCCGCCTCGCGCGCGGCCACCGCGTCGTGCAGCGCCGCCACGGCGGCTTCCAACGCGTCGGCGCGCTCGCCGTAGCCGAACACCACCGGACCGCATTCCGCGAAGTCGGCGGCGGGGAAACCCGGGGTGAAGGACAGCGCCGCGATGCCCTCGCCCTCGAGCTGCTCGAGCCGGCGGTACAGGCCGCCGGTGGGCTCGAGCAGCGTGCACTGCGAGCCCAGCGGGATGAGGAAGGGCAGCCGGCGCTTCGCCAGGTGCAGGCGCGGGCCGCCATCGAGCATCCGCTGCAGCATGCGCGCGGCGCGTGCGCCCGTGTCCGCCATGTCCACGTGGGGATAGGTGCGGTAGGCCACCAGCG
>CAZXJW010000015.1:0-14054 GCA_964641005.1 uncultured Rhodocyclaceae bacterium | reverse complement strand
TCGGCCGACTCCACCATGCGGCGGGTGACGTTGGCGTGCAGGTCCAGGCTCGCCACCACGGGCACGCGCGGGCCCACCAGGGCACGGATGCGCGCGAGCAGTTCGCCCTCGCCGTCGTCCACGTGTTCCGTGACCATCGCGCCGTGCAGGTCGAGGTACACCGCGTCCACCGGCAGCGCGGCACGCAGGTCGTCGAGGATGTAGCCGGCGATGCGCTCGAAGGCGTCCTCGGTGACGTGGGCACTCGGGCTGGCGGCGGCCCATGCGAGCGGCACCAGCACGTGGCGGTGCTTCATGGCGTCCACGAAACCCGTCACCGGCAGGTTGATGCCGGCGGTGCCGTCGAGAACGTCGGCGCCGCGCAGCAGCGGCGGCCAGCCGCCACCGCGGGCGAAGGTCTCGAAGTCGGCCTTGCTGGGGGCGAAGGTGTTGGTCTCGTGCTGGAAGCCGGCGACGGCGATCTTCATGGGGTGTTCCTGGGGTTCAGTTGGCGAGCAGGGACTGCACCGCCTCGGGTCGGGGGATGGGGGCCACGGCGCCGAAGCCGGTGCAGGTGAGCGCCGCGGCGGCATTGGCATAGCGCAGCGCTGCGTGGAAGTCGTCGCCGTGGGCGATGCGCGCCATGAAGCTGCCGGCGAAGCAGTCGCCGGCGCCGGTGGCGTCGCGGCAGTCGATGCGGTGGCCCGGCAGGCGCAGCGTGCGCCGGCCATCCGAGGCCAGCACGCCCTCGGCGCCGAGCTTCAGCGCCACGTGCTTCGCGCCCAGGCGCAGCGCCCAATCGAGGTTGGCCTCGGGTTCGTCCACTCCCGAGAGGGCGCGCGCATCCTCGAGGCTGGGCAGGAAGAAGTCGCTCATGCCCGCGGTGGCGGCGATCACGGCGCGGGCACGCGCCAGCGGCCACAGGCGCGTGCGCAGGTTGGAGTCGTAGACGACCCGGGCGCCCGCGGCGTGGGCCGCGTCGATGGCGGTGAGCGCGGCGTCGCAGGCCGAGTCGCTGATGGCCTGGGTGATGCCCGAGGTGTGCAGCAGCCGCGTACGGCGGATGGGTTCGAGAGGCAGGTTGCCAGGCGAGAGCTGGCTTGCCGCGGAACCCGCGCGGCGATAGCTGAAGGCGTGGCCGGACGGGCCGTGGGTGACGAAGTACACGGCGGTGGGGGCATCAGGGTCGGCATCCACGAACTGCGCATCCACGCCTTCCTCGCGCCAGAGTTCGCGCAGCCAGCGGCCGAATTCGTCGTCGCCCAGCCGCGTGACGTAGGCGGTGCGGGCACCCTGGCGCGCGGCGGCGATCACGGCGTTCATGGTGTCGCCGCCGAAGCCCTGCAGGTAACGGCGCGGCTCGCCCGGTACCTGGTTGAACTCGATCATGGGTTCGCCCACCGAGACCACGTCGTAGCGCGCGGCGGTCACGGTGCAGCCCTTCGCGCTGCGCGCTGCCGGATCGGTGCCTGGGAGCGGCCCATCGGGCTCACGCGAGATGCCGCCCGAGGAAGCGCGCAGCGTGGGCCACCACGCGGGCAGTGTCGCCGGCCTCGAGCGCCGCGAGGTCGAGGATGTTGTTGCCCACGCCCACCACGGCCGCGCCGGCGCGGCGCCAGTCCTCGAGGTTGTCGAGAGTCACGCCGCCGGTGGGACAGAGGGGAATGTCCGGGAAGACGGCCTTGAGCGCGGCCAGGTGCGAGGGCCCGCCGGTGGCGGCAGGGAACACCTTCACGATGTCCGCGCCGTCGCGCGAGGCCGCCAGGACTTCCCCCGGCGTGAAGCCGCCGGCGAGGCAGGCGGCGCCAGCGGCGCGGGCGAGCGCACCCATGCCCGGCACGACGCACGGCGAAACCAGGTACTGCGCACCTGCATCGGGGCAGGCGCGCGAGGTGTCCAGGTCGAGCACGGTACCGGCGCCCACGAGGAAGCCCCCACCAGCCTGGGCACGCAGTTCGCGGATCAGGTCGACGGCGCCCGGCGTGGTGAGCGTGATCTCCACCGTGCCGAAGCCGGCCTCGCGCAGGGCGGCAATGCCCTGGCGGGCGAGGGACTGCGACTTCAGGCGCAGCACCGGGATGACGCGGGCGGCGAGCAGGGCGGTGGCGACGGGATGCATGGGGGCGGATTGTCGCGGCGGCGCGGCAGGGCGGCAACCGTCGCTCGCCAGAGGGCAGTGCATTCTGCCGGCCGGTGCCTCCCGGAACGGCGCGGTGCTAGACTCGCTGCACCGCAACATGCCTCCGGAAGGTTCGAGAATGCTCAAGGGCAAGTCCGCCATCGTCACCGGTTCCACCAGCGGCATCGGCCTCGGCATCGCCAGCGCGCTGGCCGCGCAGGGCGTGAACGTGATGCTCAACGGCTTCGGCAACAGCAACGAGATCAAGGCGCTGCGCAAGCAGCTCGAGGCGGATTACGGCGTGCGCACGCTCTACTCGGGTGCGGACATGAGCCGCCCCAAGGAGATCGCCACCATGTGCGCCGAGGCGCAGGCGCAGTTCGGCGGCGTGGACATCCTGGTGAACAACGCCGGCATCCAGCACGTGTCCCCCGTGGAGGACTTCCCGGTGGACAAGTGGGACCAGATCATCGCCATCAACCTGTCCTCGGCCTTCCACACCATCCGCGAGGTGCTGCCCGGCATGCGCAGTCGCGGCTGGGGGCGGATCGTGAACATCGCCTCGGCCCACGGGCTCAGCGCCTCGCCCTTCAAGTCGGCCTACATCGCCGCCAAGCACGGCGTGGTGGGGCTCACGAAGACGGTGGCGCTGGAGACCGCCCGCACCGCCATCACCTGCAACGCCATCTGCCCCGGCTACGTGCTCACGCCGCTGGTGGAGAAGCAGATCGGCGACCAGGCGGCCGTGCACAAGCTGCCGCGCGAGGAGGTGATCGAGAAGGTGATGCTGGAGAAGCAGCCCTCCAAGCGCTTCGTGCAGGTGGACGAGGTGGCCACGCTGACGCTGTTCCTGTGCACCGATGGAGCGGCCAGCATCACGGGCGCGGCGCTGCCCATCGACGGGGGCTGGACGGCGGCCTGATCGTCCGGCCCCGGGACTCGGGCGAGGAAATGCAACGCGGGGCCCGCCAGGGCCCCGCGTGCGGAACATGCTTTCTCGGGGGCGGGACCGGGACCGGAGCCGCCTGCCCCGGGGTCAGGCCTTCTGCGAGGCCTTGCGGCGGCGGGCGACGCCCGCCAGCATGACCAACCCGGCGCCCATGAGTGCGTAGGTCTCGGGCGCCGCAGTTGCAGCAATTGCGGTCTCGAACGCTTCGTGGTCCATGCCGTTGTTGAAGGCGATGTAGAAAGCGTCGGACTTGTAGCCCTGAGTGCCGTGGCTGAGCATCACCTTGATGGCGTACGCAGAGTGGTCATCGAACTTCGTGGGCTCGCCGTCGAGGAAGAAGTCGATGTGCTCGTGCAGTTCACCGTTGGCGACCAGGCCGATTTCCCCGATCGTGACCGGTGCCCCGTTCGTTTCGCTGGAGGGCGTCACGCCATTCTTGTCGAACATGATCTCCCAGTTGCGAAACCGGGAGAACTCCTTGCGCATCACGAGTGACAGGTGGTCGGGCGCCGTGGTCCACCCGTCGCCTCCGAAAACCAGCAGGGGCCCGAGGCCGCTGATGACGATGGGCCCGTTCAGGCCGGGGACGGGGTCGTCGTGGTGCTTGAAGCCGGGATCGTCGGTTTGGTAGTCGGGAAAAGTGAACTCGCCCTCGTACACCTTGTGCCCGTTCGCGGCCGTCTCACCCCCGTACAGCTTGATGCGGTTTCCTTCCTTGCCGATCTCTATGTCACTGTGACCGCCATGGTCATGGTCGTCCCCGGCGGCCCGGACGACGCCTGGGCCCGCCATCACCAGAGCGAGCGAAAGAGCGCTCGCGAGTGCGCGGATATTCACGATTGTGTCTCCTGATGTCGTAGGTGCGCCAGGAAGCCGGCGCGGAGGCTTTTTGTGCAACAGAGTTGCCTGCCTGAATCGATCCTATGGCGCTCGCCACCCCGTGTCAATCGCAATATAGTTGCGTTCAGGAGGGGACGCGATCGCGGCGGGGCATGGTCCGGACGCATCACGCAGGTCCCGGAATTCAAGGCTGGAGACCTGTTTGCAGACGTTTCTGTCCTCACGGCTCGGGTGGCTCGTCCTGTGCGTGGCGGCCTTCGGTGCGCTCGCCGACGAGGTGGTCACCGCCCCGGAGGTGAGGGTTTCCGGCCCGCGGGATTCCGAAGACCCCTCCGGACGGGCCGAGACCACCCTGGGTCGTGCGGAGCTGCGCCGCCGCGACGTGGGAACCCTGGGGACGGCGGTGGGGGAGAGCCCCGGCGTGCACAACTCGAGCTTCGGGCCCGGGGTGGGGCTGCCGGTGATCCGCGGGCTCACCGGTCCGCGGGTGCGCGTGAACGTGGGCGGGATCGGCACTCACGACGCCTCGTCCCTCAGCCCCGACCATGCCGCGGCAGCGGAACCGGTGCTCGCCAGCCAGATCCGGGTGGTGCGCGGGCCGTCCACCGTCCGCTATGGCAGCAACGCCATCGGCGGCGTCGTGGAGGTGGAGGACGGGCGCATCCCCAAGGCGCGCCCGCAGCGCGGCACGGAGAAGTCGCTGGAGGCGCGCTACAACACCAACGGCTCCGGCCGCACGGGGGCCGTGCGCGTGGATGGTGCCGCGGGGCCCTTCGTGCTGCACGTGGACGGGTTCGCGCGCGCGAGGGAGAACATCTCCATCCCGGGCAAGCCCATCGACGAGGCGGCCGTGATGAGGCAGTTCGGGCTGCGCCCCATCGACAATCCCGTGGGCTTCGTGCCCAACACCGACCTCAAGGCCCATGGAGGCACCGTGGGTGCCTCCGCGGTGGGCTCGTCGGGCTTCGCCGGGTTCTCGGTGGGCAGCATGGAGAACCAGTACGGCATTCCCTCGGGCGCCCACGTCCATGCCCACGGCTCCGGGATGCTGCCGGGCATGCCGACCCACGGCGGCGGCGACAACGTCCGCATCGACATGCAGCAGACACGGGTGGACGGCCACGCCATGCTGCTGCTGCCCACGCGCTTCCTGGAGGCCGTCGAGGTGCGCAGCGGATGGGTTAACTACCGCCACGACGAGCTGGACTCCGGCCGTCCCGTGACCACGTTCCGCAACCGCGCCCTGGAGAGCAGGGTCGAGTTGCAGCACCGGTGGACGCAGACGCTGTCCGGTGCCGTGGGCCTGCACCGCACCACGCGCCAGTTCTCCGCGCTGGGGGAGGAGGCCTTCGTGCCGGTGTCCGACATCGCCGCCAACGCCCTCTACGTCACCCAGCAGTACGAGCTCGGCCGGCTGCGCATCGAGGGCTCGGCGCGGCAGGAGCGCCAGCGCATCGAGACCCAGCCCCAGAACACGGTGTTCGGCACCGTGGAGACCTATCCGGTCACCACCTTCCGCCCGGCGAGCTGGGCGATCGGCGCCACCTGGCAGCACGACGCCCGCAACGCCCTGTACGCGAACTGGTCGCACTCCCAGCGCGCGCCCGAGGTGCAGGAGCTGTATTCCTTCGGGCCCCACCTCGCGACGCGCGTGTTCGCGCTCGGGACACCCACGCTCCAGAAGGAATCCATCGTCGGGCCCGATGCCGGCGTGCGCGCGGGGCGCGGCCGGTACGACGTGGCGTTCAACGTCTACGACTACCGCGCCGGCAACTACATCTTCCAGGAGAACACGGGCTTCTTCTACAACACCGACGAGCGGGAGTTCCAGGCGCGCTGCCTGCGTCTCGATCTGTGCCTGCCGGTGCAGCGCTACACCCAGCGGGAAGTGCGCCTGTCGGGCTACGAGGCGCAGCTCAACGTGGCGCTGCCGAAGGTGAGGGGTGCCGGGCTGCGGCTGCAGCTGTTCACGGACTTCGTCCGGGCGCGCTATGCCGATGGCACGGGGGACGTGCCGCGCATCCCGCCGCGCCGCGCGGGCGCCGAGTTGTCCGCGCAGGTCGGCGAGCGATGGGGCGGGCGCGTGCGCTACACCCACGCCTTCGCCCAGGACAAGGCCGGCGTCAACGAGACGCCCACCGCGGCCTACGACCTGCTCAACCTGTACGTGGACTACCGCGTCCGGCGCGACGCCGAGGGCCGCGAGCTGACGCTGTTCCTGAACGCCACCAACCTGCTCGACCAGGAGATCCGCAACGCCACCTCGTTCCTGCGCAGCTTCGCGCCGGAGCCGGGGCGCGCCTTCGAGATCGGCGTGCGGGCCTCGTTCTGAGGTCCCTCCGGGGCCGCGTCGCCGCGGCGGGACGCCGGCTCAGGCAGTGCGGGCGTGCCGGCGCCGGGTGGCGTGCCACACCAGCAGCAGGCCCGCGGCGAGCAGCAGGACCGTGGAGGGCTCGGGTGCGGGAGAGACGGCCGCCCGCAGCGCGAACCCGTCCTCCGCGGCGAAGGCGAGGCTCGCGACCGCGGCCTGGCTGCGCTGCATCTCCACCCAGGCGGTGCCCGCGAGCAGGGCGGCGCTGGTGGAGCCTGCCACGATCCGCGAAGGATCCATCGCGGCCTGCATCCCGGCCCATGCACCGGGGTCCGAAGGCGGAACGCCGGCTGCGAGGGAAAGGATCGACAGCGCGGCGCCAGGCGCGTCGATCACCACGGGCGCATCCCGGTACTGGTAGGCGATCCAGAAGGACGGGTCGTCGATGGCCTCGGAGAACTGCAGCCCGAAGGGCCGCGGCACGGGTGGACGGGGCGGAATGCCGTCGGGGACCGCCCGTCCCTCGAAGGCATCGAGGAACTGCTCGCTGGTGAGGTCGTGGCCGAACAGGACCTTGATGGGGTCCGAGTCGAGGTACTTGGGTCCGCTGGCCGTGGAGGCCGTGGAGAACAGCTCCAGGGTCACGAGATAGGCGCCCTTGCGGGCCGGCGAGACCGGGGTGCTGTCGCCCAGGTACCAGTCCAGGTGGGAGTGGAAACCACCGCTCGAGGATGAGCGCGAGATGAAGCCTTCGCGCAGCCCGGTCACGCCATCGGCGTGGATGCGGCTGCCCGCCAGCACCTCCGCGCAGCCGGGCAGGGAGGGGTTGCGGATGCAGCCCTGGGAGCCCGCGAGTTCGGGGGGCAGGGCTCCGAAGAGCGTGATGTGCTCGCCGCCGGCGGGCCGGCCCCATACGCCGGTGCGCGGGTCCCAGAACTCCAGGCCGCCCAGCACCCGGAAGTGCAGCGGCTCACGCGCGCCGAAGGTGCCGTTGAAGGCCTGGAAGCCCGGGTCGTCGCTGCCGGTCACGAAGCCGCCGCCGGCGGGGAACTCGCCGAAGCGGCCGGGGTACAGGCGGTGGCCGGTGACGGCGTCCACGGGCAGCAGGCCGCGATCGACGTAGTAGCCGAGGTCGCCGTTGACCCCGGTGAGCAGCTTCAGGCCCCCGGGGCGCTCGTCCACCCCGAGCAGGATGTCGAGGTGCCCCGGTCCCGAGAACTGGGCGTGCGCCGGGCCGCCAAGGCAGCAGGCGAGCAGGGCGAGCAGTGCGCGTTTCATGGCGGGAGGCTCCGGGATGGGCATGGCGGCCGGGCCCCGATCCCGGTCGCGAAAGCCGGGCACGCCAGCGCCCGGAGCAGCAGAGTCTAGGTCGCGCGCGCGACAGATGCAACGCACTTGCGTTGCGATCCGGGTGCGGCCTTGCCCCCGGCGCGGGTGCCTGCCCTGCGGTGCGGCGGCCCGGCGGGCGGCGGCGGGGAGTTCCCCCGGCGGCGCCTCGTTGGGCGATACTGCGCAGTACGATCAGGGAGCGAGACCACTTGAGCGCGAAGCTGCACGAGTACCACGGGGCTACCGTCACGGTGACGTTCGACAGCGCCCTCTGCCTGCATGCCGCGGAATGCGTGCGCGGGCTGCCGAAGGTGTTCGACTCCACCCGCAAGCCGTGGGTCGACCCGGACGCGGCCAGCGCGACGGCCGTCATGGGGGTGGTGGAGCGGTGCCCCAGCGGGGCGCTCCAGTACCGCCTCGGCAGCGGCGCGAAGCCCGAGCGGCCTCCGCGGGTGGCTTCGGTCGCCGTGGTTCCCGGTGGTCCGCTGTACCTGCGCGGGGACCTCCGGGCGATGCGCGCGGAGGATCGCGCGCCCATCGCCACGGGGACGCGGCTCGCGCTGTGCCGCTGCGGCCAGTCGGCGCGCAAGCCGTTCTGCGACGGCTCCCACGCGAAGTCGGGTTTCGACGATCCGGCCGTGCTCGGCGAGACGCCCGCGTCCCGTGGCGCGGCGGAGAGGCCGCCGGCGCCGGTGCTCGAGGTGCACGTCCGCCGGGACGGGCCGCTCAAGGTGGTGGGGGAGTTCCAGTTCCAGGACCTGGCCGGCCGCGTGCTCGGGTCCTGTGGCGAGGCGGCGCTGTGCCGCTGCGGGGCCTCGCGCAACAAGCCGTTCTGCGATGGCAGTCATCGAGAGGCGGGTTTCGAGGCGGAGTGAGGTCGGGGGCGGGGCCGGCCGGGGCCGGTCCGCAGGCGGGGGGGATGGCATGCATCGGGTTCTCGGGCTGTTCGCGCTGGCGGCGCTGCCACTGGCGGGTGCGGGCGTGTTCGCGGCAGGCGGGCTCGACGGGCTCGCCGAGGAGGAGCGCTCGGCAGGGGTGCTCACGGTGGCGCGCTTCGACGAGCACGCCTTCGACCAGGCGCCCGACGGCATGCCCTACAAGGAACTGCAGCGTTTCCTGCGCGGGCGCCACCACTTCAACCAGCGCTGGGTGCAGTTCCCGTCCATCGGCGGCGACTGGGGACTCGGCCCCACGTTCATCACCAACAAGTGCGTGGCCTGCCACGAGCGCGCCGGGCGTGGTTTCCCGCCCGAGTCGCCCACCGAGGATCCGCTGGCGCTTCTGCTGCGGGTGTCGATCCCGGGCGAGGGTCCGCACGGCGGCCCGAAGCCCCACCCGCACTACGGCGACCAGATCCAGAACCAGGGGATGATGGGCCAGGATCGCGACGACACCTTCCTCGGCGAGCGCGTGCCGCCGGAGGTGAAGTGGTACGTTGACTGGGAGACCTCCACGGTGGCCTACGCCGATGGCGAGCGCGTAGAACTGCGCCGCCCGCGCATCCGCTGGGGGCAGGCGTGGTTCGGTCCCATCGGCGAGGACACCATGACCTCGCTGCGGCTCGCCCAGCCCATCCAGGGTCTCGGGTTGCTGGAAGTGGTGCCCGAGGAGACGCTGCTCGGCATCGCGGCCGCGCAGAAGGCGCTTGGTTACAACGGGCGCCTGAACCGCGTCCGCGACGACATCAACAAGACCACCGCCGTGGGCCGGTTCGGCTGGAAGGCCAACGAGCCGTCCGTCGCGCAGCAGATCGCCGCGGCCTTCGCGGGCGACCTCGGTGTCACCTCCGACCTGTACCCCGAGATGAACTGCCCCCCCGTGCAGGTGGACTGCGCCGGCCAGCCTCCGGGCAACCAGCCCGAGCTCATCGAGAACGACTGGCTGGAGCTCACCTTCTGGGAGCAGCTGCTGGCCGTGCCTGCGCGACGCAACGTGAAGGATCCGCGCTTCGCGCGCGGCGCGGCGCTGTTCCGCGACATCGAGTGCGCCGTCTGCCACGTGCCCGAGCTGCGCACTGCTGACAAGGTGGCCCATTCGAAACTGCTCGCCGGCCAGGTCGTGCGCGCCTATACCGACCTGCTGCTGCACGACATGGGGGAGGGTCTGGCGGACGGCCGTCCCGACTACCTCGCCGGCCCGCGCGACTGGCGCACCCAGCCGTTGTGGGGGCTGGGACTCACGCGGGTGGTGAGCGGCCGCCCGCACATGGCGCTGCTGCACGACGGGCGCGCCCGCACCATCGCCGAGGCGATTCTCTGGCACGGCGGCGAGGCCGAGCGCGCGAAGGAACGTTTCCGTGCGCTGCCCAAGGCGCAGCGCGAGGACCTGCTGTTCTACCTCGAGTCCATCTGAGGGCCCCATGAATGCCGAGGAACTGCGGGCGCTGCAGGCGCCCATCAAGGCGCGCTACCGCGACCATCCCGAGACGGCGCTGCACCGCTTCCACGCCGAGGGCACGCTGTTGCCCGACCGGCCGTCGGTGCACGTGGAGACCCGCTTCGCGCGCTACGACGCCGGCCTGCATCCCAAGGCCGGCGGCGACGGCAGCGAGGCCTGCTCGGGCGACCTGCTGCTCGAGTCGCTGGTGGCCTGCGCGGGCGTGACCTTCAACGTCGTGGCCACGGCCATGGGAGTGCCGTGGCGCTCGGTGAAGGTCGTGGTGGAGGGCGAAGGTGACTTCCGCGGCACGCTGGGCGTGGCGAAGGACGCGCCCGTGGGCATCACGGACATCCGGCTGCGCTTCGAGGTGGACTCTCCCGCCGCGGACGAGCAGCTCGCCAGCCTGCTCAAGCTCACCGAGCGCTACTGCGTGATCTTCCAGACGCTGCGTACGCCACCGCGCCTGTCGGCGGAAGTGGTGCGCGCCGCGGGCTGACGGGCGCGTCAGTCCGTCGGCAGCGCGCCGTAGGCGGCGGCGTCGAGCGGGCCGGCGGGCGCGGAGGGATCGGCCGGACGCAGCCGCACGATCCAGGTGTCCCACGGCTTCTCGTTCACCAGCGCCGGGTTGTCCTCGAGCGCCGGGTTGAAGGCGAGCACCTCGCCGGCCACGGGCGCGTGCACGTCCACGGCGGCCTTCACCGATTCCAGCAGCGCCATGGCATCACCCGGCGCCACCTGCGCGCCGAGCTTCGCGTCGCCCGCGAACACCACGTCGCCGAGCATGTCCTGACCCGATTCCGTCACGCCCACCAGCAGCGTGCCGTCGGGCTGGGGCAGCGCCCATTCGTGGGTGTCGGTGTAGCGGCGGTCGGTGGGGGGATTCATCGGTGGCGTCCTGCGGAAGGCGAAGGGCGCGCAGCATACCGCAAGCACATCGGAACGCGGCCCGGTGCGCGGCGGGTTCCACGGTGCGACGGATTCGAGCCCGCGCCCCGGCCTCGCGCCCGTGTCCTTGCGGGTGGGGACGAGCCGATCAGCGACAGCGGGCGCCCGCGGTCTCGAGCAGCGCGTCGAGGGCGGCCGCTTCGGGAGGCGTGGCCACCGACCATGCCGCGGCCGTCGCGCGAACCCGATCCCGCTCGAGGCAGCCCAGGCTGTCCGGCGCCTGGCCGGGCGCTGCGAAGCTGCGGGCCGCCCAGGGCCACTTGCGGCGTTCGCGTTCCGGGTCGAGGTGCGGGTTCGCGGCCACCAGCGCGTCGAGGCAGGGCCGGGGCGATTCCAGGCACGCGAGCCATGCCCGCCGTGCGAGGGCCACGAAATCCGCCGCCGATCGCGTGTGCGTCGCGCTCGCGGGCATCACCAGCACGTTGCCCAGCAGGTCGAGGCCGAGGTCTCGCCACCACAGCACCCCGAGGCCGTCGCCGAAGGCATCGGCGTACTCCAGGTGATGGTGGTAGAAGCCGTTGGCGGCCACGTCCACCTCGCCGGTGGAGAGCGCCTGCACCTTGGCGTTGTTGGGCAGGTCCACCCAGCGCACCGCGTCGGGCGCAATGCCGTGGCGTTCGGCGAAGGCGCGCCACAGGCGGCGGGGCGGGTCGGTGGCATATCCGGCGATGCGGCGGCCGACGAGATCGGCTGGTGTGCGCAGATCGGCACCGTCGCGTGCGTAGAAGGCGAGCGGCGCGTGGGCGCCGATGGCCATCACCGCCACCAGGTCGCGGCCCTGGCGGCGCGCCGAGAGCAGCGCGCCGAAGTCCGCGATGGCCGCTTCGCATTCGCCTTCGGCCAGGCGGCGCAGCGTGTCGGCAGAGTGGCCGCCGGGAAGGATGTCCACCGCGAGGTTCGCGTCGGCGAACCAGCCCTGCTGGCGGGCGTGGTACAGCGGCGCGTGGTCGGCGCCGGGTGCCCAGTTCAGGCACACGCGCAGGCCTTCTGCCGCAGTAGCGTGGCAGGTCCACAGCACGGCGAGGCCGAAGGCTGCGTGGCGCAGCGTCCTCACGCGGTGCTCCCGCGGCGCACTGCCAGCGCCAGCCCCGCGCCGGCCAGCAGTGCGAACAGGGCACCGGCCACGAAGGGCGCTGGGGCTCCGCCCGACTGCCACAGCCAGCCGGCGAGCGCGCTGGCCACGAGCAGCGCGAGGCCGGTGACGAGATGGAACACGCCGAAGGCCGTGCCGCGCAGGTCCGCGGGGGCCGCCTCGGCCACCAGCGCGGCGAGCAGCCCCTGGGTGAGCGCCAGGTGCAGGCCCCACAGGATCACGCCGGCGAACAGCAGCGCCGCGCCGTCGGCCAGGGCGAGCGCGAGATGGGACGCCACCAGCAGCGCCGTGCCCCAGCCGAGCAGGGCGCGCGGACCCCGGCGGTCGGCCAGCGCGCCAGCGGGCGCGGACACCAGTGCGTACACCGCGTTCATCACCACCATCACCGCCGGCACCCAGACCAGCGGCAGGCCCGCGGCCTGGCCGCGCAGCACCAGGAAGGCGTCACTGAAGCGCGCCAGCGTGAGCAGTGCGCCGAGCCCCACCACCAGCCACAGCCGCGCCGGCAGGCGCGAGAGTTCCGCGCGCGTGAGCGGCAGGCGCCGGGCGATGCCCGATGTGCGCGGCGCCTCGCGCACGAACGCGAGCAGCACGCCCACGGCGAGCAGCGCGGGCACCACCGCCACCCAGAGGGCGATGCGCAGGTCCTGGGTCCACAGCACCATGAGCCCGAGCGCCAGCAACGGCCCGATGCACGCGCCCACGGAATCGAGCGCCTGGCGCAGCCCGTAGGCCGCGCCGCGCTGCGCCGGCGGGACCACGTCGGCGATGAGCGCATCGCGCGGCGCGCCGCGGATGCCCTTGCCGATGCGATCGAGCCAGCGTGCGGTCACCACCAGGCCCACGCCGCCGGCCAGTGGAAACAGCGGCTTGGTGAGCGCCGAGAGCGCATAGCCCGCCAGCACGATGGGCTTGCGGCGCGCGAAGCGGTCGGACAGCGCGCCCGAGAACACCTTCACCACCGCGGCCGTGGCCTCGGCCACGCCCTCGATCATGCCGAGCGCGGCCATGCCGATGCCCAGCGACATCGTGAGGTAGAGCGGAAGGATGGCATGGACGAGCTCGGAGGAGACGTCCATGCACAGCGAGGCGATGCCGAGCGCCCAGATGGTGCCGGGCAGTCGGTGCCGAGGGCCGGCGCCCGGGCCGCCGGGCGCCGTGTCCACGGGATCAGAGCGAGAAGATCTTGCCCGGGTTCATGATCCCGAGCGGGTCGAGTGCCTTCTTCACCGCACGCATGACGCTCACGGCCTCGCCGTGCTCGGCCACCAGGAACTTCATCTTGCCCAGGCCGATGCCGTGCTCGCCGGTGCAGGTGCCGTCCATGGCCAGCGCCCGCATGACCAGCCGCTCGTTCAGGCGCTCGGCCTCGGCGATCTCCTTCGGGTCGTTGCGGTCGATGAGGAAGCCGAGGTGGAAGTTGCCGTCGCCAACGTGACCCACCAGCGGGGCGACGAGGAAGCTCTCCTTGAGGTCCTGCTTGGTCTCGAGGATGCACTCGGCCAGGCGCGAGATGGGCACGCACACGTCGGTGGCCCAGATCTCGCAGCCGGGGCGCAGTGCCTTGTTGGCGTAGGTGACGTCGTGGCGCGCGGTCCAGAGCTTGGTGCGCTCCTCGGGCTTGCTCGCCCACTTGAACTCGCCGCCGCCATTCTCGGCGGCGATGGACTGCACGAGTTCCGCCTGTTCCTTAACGCCCGCTTCGGTGCCATGGAACTCCACGAACAGCGTGTCCTTCACCGGGTAGTCGAGCTTGGAGAAGCGGTTCACCGAATCCATCTGCACGTCGTCGAGCAGCTCGATGCGCGCCACGGGGATGCCGAGCTGGATGGTCTGGATCACGGTGTCGATGGCGCCCTCGAGCGAGTCGAAGGAGCACACCGCCGCGGCCATGGCTTCCGGGATGCCGTACAGGCGCAGCGTCACCTCGGTGATGATGCCCAGCGTGCCCTCGCTGCCCACGAACAGGCGGGTGAGGTCGTAGCCGGCGGCGGACTTCCGCGCCCGGCGCGAGGTGCGGATGATGCGGCCGTCGGCCATCACCACCGTGAGGGCCAGCACGTTCTCGCGCATCGTGCCGTAGCGCACGGCGTTGGTGCCCGAGGCGCGG
>CAZXJW010000014.1:12296-25047 GCA_964641005.1 uncultured Rhodocyclaceae bacterium | reverse complement strand
GCATCGCCGCGCGGTGGGCCTTGTACTCGGCGTACCAGTCGTCGCGGAAGGTCTTTCCTTTTGCGTCGAAAACGCAGGCGATATAATCCGCGGCCACTTCGCGCCGGAGCCTGCGCAGCATCCCGACCATCCCGCGCAGCGCCCCCGTGGGCTCCTGCGCACGGTTGCGCAGGTCGGGCAGCGCGTGGAACGCGCGGTACAGGTAAGACGATCCGTCCACCAGCAGAAGCGTTTTCATCGGAAGCGCTGTCAGGGCAAGGAATCCCCGAATGACGATCAGGAAGAAGCTTCCTGTTCCACTGGCGCCCGAGCTGATGGAGAAATCCTGGTCGGCGCGCGAGTCGTGGCGGGTGTTCGGGATTATGGCAGAGTTCGTCGAGGCCACCGAGCGCCTCGCGGCCGTGCGCCCGGCGGTGAGCATCTTCGGCAGCTCGCGCACCCCGCCCGACCATCCCTACTACGCCCTCACCGAGGTGATCGCCCGCAAGCTCAGCGACGCGGGCTTCACGGTCATCTCCGGCGGCGGCCCCGGGCTCATGGAAGCGGCCAACAAGGGCGCCTACTTCGGCAAGTCGCTCTCCGTGGGCCTGAACATCCAGCTCCCCCACGAGCAGCAGGCCAACCCCTACCAGGACATCTCCCAGACCTTCCGCCACTTCTTCTCGCGCAAGGTGATGTTCGTGCGCTTCGCCTCGGCCTACGTGGTGATGCCCGGCGGCTTCGGCACGCTCGACGAGCTCATGGAGGCGCTCACCCTGGTGCAGACGCGCAAGTCGCGGCGCATCCCCATCATCCTGGTGGGCACCGCGTACTGGGGCGGGCTGGTGGCGTGGATGCGCGAGCGCCTGGTCACCGAGAAGATGATCGACCCCGAGGACATGGACCTCATCCAGCTCATCGACGAACCCGCGCAGGTGGTGGAGGCGATCTTCACCCACTACGAGAAGCGCGGCTTCGAGCCTTCCGCCGCCGAGCGCGAGGCGCTGCTCAACCTCTAGCCCGGCCCCTGCGCATGTCCGTCTTCACCCGCGTCTCCCCCGAGGAGCTCACCGCGTGGCTGCGTGGCTACTCGGTGGGCCACCTGCTCGAGCTCAAGGGCATCGCGGCGGGCATCGAGAACACCAACTACTTCGTCACCACCTCGCAGGGCCGCTTCGTGCTGACCCTGTTCGAGAAGCTGCAGCCCCACGAGCTGCCCTTCTACCTCGAGCTGATGGCGCACCTGTCCAGCCACGGACTGCCCTGCCCCAAGCCCATCGCCGACCTCGACAACCGTTTCCTGGGCCACCTCAACGGCAAGCCCGCTGCGCTGGTCACCTGCCTTGCGGGAGGGCCGGTGATCGCGCCAGGCCCGGAGCACTGCGCACGCGTGGGCGAGGTGCTCGCCGACCTGCACTTGGCCGGGCGCAGCTACCGCGGCCACCTGGACAACCTGCGCGGCCCGCGCTGGTGGAACGCCACCGCGCCGCAGCTGCTGCCCTTCCTCGACGAGGCGAACCGTGCCATGCTGCTCGACGAGGTGGCCTTCCAGTCCACCCACCGCCACGACGAGTTGCCGCGCGGCGTGGTGCACGCCGACCTGTTCCGCGACAACGTGCTGTTCGCCGGCGAGCGCATCGGAGGCGTGATCGATTTCTACTTTGCCTGCATCGACGTGCTGCTCTACGACGTGGCCATCACCGTGAACGACTGGTGCATGGGCGAGGACTGCGTGCTCGACCCGGCGCGCACCCGCGCGCTGCTCGATGCCTACCGCGCCACGCGCGATTTCACGCCCGCCGAGCGCGAGGCCTGGCCGCTGATGCTGCGCGCCGGCGCCCTGCGCTTCTGGGTCTCGCGCCTGTTCGACTACCACCTGCCGCGCCCCGGCGACCTCACCCACGCCCACGACCCGGGGCGTTTCGAGCGCATCCTGCGCAACCATCGCGAGGCCGCCGTGCGCCAGGGCAGCCCCCTGTCGCTGGTGGCCTGAGGCCATGGCCGCCATGCGCCGCGTGCCCGCGAAGCACGGCTGGCTGTGGACCGTGCGCGGCTGGCAGCTGTTCGCGCGCAAGCCGCTGTCCTCCATCGTGTTCACCCTGATCGTGTGGTCCGCCACCCAGATGGGTGGCGTCCATCCGCTGCTCACCGTGGCCGCGGTGATCCTGCTGCCCGGGCTGCTGGGCGGGTGGGCACTGGCCTGCGCGGCCGTCGAGCGCGGCGAGTCGGTGCCGGTGAACCTGCTGTTCGAGGGCCTGCACCGGCGCTTCGGCGAGCTCGCGGCGCTGGGCGCCTTCAACGTGGTGGCCAACGTGCTCATCCTGCTCATCGTGGTGGGCGTTGGCGGCGAACTCATGCGCGAGCTCATCAGCGACCCGTCCTCCATGGACGAGGCGCGCGTGGCCGAGGCCCAGGGGCGCGTGCTGCAGGCGCTGTTCCTGGGCCTGCTGATCGCGGTGCCGGTGAGCATGGCGGCGTGGTTCGCGCCGCTGGGCGTGCTGCTGGGCGGGCTGCGTCCGCCGCAGGCGCTGCTCGCCTCGCTGGCGGGCATGGTGCGCAACTGGCCCGCCTTCACGGTCTACGGCATCGTCTGGACGCTGCTGGGCTTCTTGGTGTTTCGCCTGTGCCTGTTCGCCGTGAAGCCCATGCCGGCGCTCGGGCTGACCATCTGGATGCTCATGCCGGTGTTCGTGCCCAGCGTGTACGCGAGCTACCGGGACATCTTCGATCCGCCGCGGACTGCCGCCTCCACCGACGTGCAGGCGTGAGTGGCGGCTAAGCCGCCGTCAACTTCGCATACTCCAGCGCCAGCCACTTCAGCCCTGCATCCCGGAAGTTCACCTGCACCCGCGCGTCCGCGCCGCGCCCCTCCGCGCTCACGATCACGCCCGCGCCGAACTTCGGGTGCATCACGTTCTGTCCCACCCGCCAGCCCGTGTCGTTGCGGGCGGCCATGGCCGGCGGGAAACCCGTGCGCAGCGGCGGCGGTGACCACGGCGCCGCGCGGCTCGCGTTGATGCGCTTCATCAGCGCCTCGGGCAGTTCCTCCAGGAAGCGCGAGGGCAGGTTGTAGCGCGTCTGGCCGTGCAGCATGCGCGACTGCGCGTGCGACAGGTACAGGCGCCGGCGCGCGCGCGTGATGGCCACGTACATCAGCCGCCGCTCCTCCTCGAGGCCGTCGTTCTCGTTCAGGCTGTTCTCGTGGGGGAACAGGCCTTCCTCGAGGCCGCTGATGAACACGGCGTGGAACTCCAGGCCCTTGGCGGCGTGCACGGTCATGAGCTGCAGCGCGTCCTGGCCCGCGCCGGCCTGGTGCTCGCCGGCCTCCAGCGAGGCATGGGCCAGGAAGGCCGACAGCGCGGCGAGCGGATCGTTGGGGTCCACCGTGCCGCCTTCCTCGGCGGCGGCCTCGTAGATGGCCTCGGTGACGAAGGTGGCGGCGGCGTTCACCAGTTCGTCGAGGTTCTCGTTACGCTCGGCGCCGTCCTTCTCGGTCTGGTAGTGGTCCTTCAGGCCGCTGCCCTCCACCACGTGGGTCACCAGCTCGGGCAGCTTGAGCCCCGCGCTCTGGGTGCGAAGCCCGTCCACCAGCCGGACGAAACCGGCGATGGCCGTGCCCGACTTGCCGGTCACCGCGCCGCTGCAGGCCGCCTGCCACAGGCTGGTGCCGCGGGCGCGGGCGGCCTCCTGGAGCTGCTCGATGCTGCGCGTGCCGATGCCGCGGGCGGGGAAGTTGATCACCCGCAGCAGCGCGCCGTCGTCCTCCGAGTTGGCCACCAGCCGCAGGTAGGCCAGCGCGTGCTTGACCTCCTGGCGCTCGAAGAAGCGCAGGCCGCCGTACACGCGGTAGGGCAGGCCGGCGCTGAACAGCGCGTGTTCCAGCACCCGCGACTGGGCATTGGAGCGGTACAGCAGCGCGATCTCGGTGGCCGAGACGCCCTCGCGGATCAGGCTCTTCACCTCGTCCACGATGAAGCCGGCCTCGTCGGCGTCGGTGGGCGACTCGTACACCCGCAGCGGCTCGCCGCTCTCGTCGGCGGTCCAGAGGTTCTTGCCCAGGCGCTCGCGGTTGCGCGAGATGAGCGCATTGGCCGCGTCGAGGATGTTGCCGTGGGAGCGGTAGTTCTGCTCCAGCTTGATCACATGGCGCACGGCGAAGTCGCGCTCGAAGGCGGCCATATTGCCCACGTCGGCGCCGCGGAAGGCGTAGATGGAGTTGTGGGTCACCAGCCCGCCGGCCACGAAGTTGTGGGTGTGCTCCACGTCGATGTCCACCACCGTGCGGCTGCGGGCGGGCAGGGTGCGCACGGCCGTGACGGCGTCGAAGTTGCCGTCCGCGCCCAGCATCACCATTCCCGGTCGCACCTGGGCCGCGGCCACGCAGGGCAGCGAGCGCCGGCTCACGCGGCCGTTCACCACCAGCCGCGCGCCCAGCGCCCGGGCCATGTGCCGGCCCAGGTCCATGGCCTCGCCCAGATCGGCACGGCAGGTCTCGCTGCGCCAGCCGCCATGGCCCACTTTCACGGGCCGCACGGAGAAGCCCTCGCGTTCCAGCGCGCGACGGCCTTCGGCATGGTTGAAGAATGCCGACACCCGGTGCATGGGCCGCGCGCTGCGGCGGTCGCCGCACAGTGTCACGGTGACGCGCAGGCGGCTGGCATCGCGCGAGCGCGCCACGTGGTGCGGGGCCTCGGGATCGAGGTCCAGCG
Source organism: uncultured Rhodocyclaceae bacterium (assembly GCA_964641005.1). Taxonomy (GTDB): domain Bacteria; phylum Pseudomonadota; class Gammaproteobacteria; order Burkholderiales. The sequence continues at coordinate 20,359 of CAZXJW010000014.1, read as the reverse complement.
CCTCCAGCACCCGCCGGGCGGCCGCGTCGGTGTCCAGTGACTCGAACACCCGCTTCAGCAGCGCGCCATCGTGCACGAGGCCGTTGCGGGATTTCCCCTTGCGGGCCACGAAGGGCAGCGTGGGCAGCCCGTAGCGCAGCGACACCTCGATCTCCATGAGGCGCGCGTCGTTCTCGGTGGCGTGGGTGCCCAGGATCCACAGCGCGTCGCCGTGCTCCTGCATCAGCCGCTGCTTGAAGCCCACCATGGGCTTGACCTGGCCCCGGGTGTACACGCGGCTGGTGCCCACCCGCCAGCCCGTGTCGCGGCGATGCATGAGGTAGGTGAAGAAGGTCTCGGGCGTCTCGCCCAGCACGTAGCCGGCGAAGTGCACGTGCTCGCGCGTGGACACCAGGCGGCGTCCCGAGGCGGTGGCGATCTCCACCAGCGCGGCAGGCCGCTCGCGGCGGTGCGTGCGCACCACCCGCGCGGGCCGCAGGTCGCCGCTGCCGAAGCTCGACAGCACCAGGTCGCCCGTGCGCACGCGGCCGATGGGCGTGGTGCGCCCGTCGCCGCGGGTCACGGCCGTGCCCGGCGGCAGGCACTGGTCGTCGTCACCCACCGCGAAGATCGCGTTCTCCCGCCCCGCCAGCAGCTTCAGCCACGCGTACTGCAGCTTGTTGGTGTCCTGGAACTCGTCCACCAGGATGTGCTGGAAGCGCGACTGGTAGTGCAGGCGCAATGGCTCATGGCGGGTCAGCAATTCGTAGGCGCGCAGCAGCAGTTCGGCGAAGTCCACCACGCCTTCCTGGTTGCACTGCCGGTCGTAGGCCTCGTAGACGTCGTTGAAGCGGCGCTCCAGGTCGTCCGCAGGCAGCACCGCCGAGGCGCGCCGGCCGGCTTCCTTCTGGGCGTTGATGAACCACTGCGCCTGGCGCGGCGGGTAGCGCTCGTCGTCCACGTTGAGGGTGCGCATCACGCGCTTCACCAGTGCCAGCTGGTCGGCGGAATCCAGGATCTGGAAGGCCTGCGGCAGGGCGGCGTCGCGGTGGTGGGCGCGCAGCATGCGGTTGCACAGGCCGTGGAAGGTGCCCACCCACATGCCGCGGGTGTTGATGGGCAGCATGGCGCCGATGCGGGTGAGCATCTCGCGGGCGGCCTTGTTGGTGAAGGTGACCGCCAGGATGCCCATGGGGCTCACCTGCCGCTCCTGGATCAGCCAGGCGATGCGCGTGGTGAGCACGCGGGTCTTGCCGCTGCCGGCGCCGGCGAGGATGAGCGCGGATTCGCGCGGCAGGGTGACGGCTGCGAGCTGCTGGGGATTGAGCCCGTCGAGGAGCGAACGCATCGGGAGCGACCGGGAGGGGAGCGGCGGATTATAGTTTCGCCGCCTCGCACGGCCGCGGGAACTTCGGGCACCGCGCCGTACCCAACCGGCCGCCCGCCCCGAATTCCTGGAGAACGCCTTGAAGTCTCGCCTCGCCCTCGCCGCCCTGCTTGCCCTCTGCGCCGCGCCTGCGCTCGCCGACGACCCGCCGGCCTCGGCCGTCACCACCGTGGAGTGGTTCAGCGAACGCTGCGACTACGTGCTCACGAAGAATGCCGACGGATACGGCGTGGTGCTCAAGTTCAACCAGATCACCTTCGAGCCCGGCGACACCATCGTGGGCGACCTCTCGCGCATCAACGTCACCAAGCGGGTGGAGAAGGGCTCCACGGGCGAGGGCACCATGATGCGCGGCCTGAAGTACGGCGTGCGGCGCAAGGAGGCGGTGGGGGCCATCAAGGAATGGTCGCGCTACTGCAAGCCGCCGGTGGAGGATCCGGCGGCCCAGGCGCCGGCTGCGGCGCCTGCCCAGCAGTAAAGCCCGCGGCGCCCGCGTGGCGCGAGCGCCGCGGACTGCCCGTCAACGCGTGGCGAACGCCCCGCTGAAGCCCATCTCCGAGGCCAGTCGCTTCGCCAGCGCCGCGGCGTCGGCCTTCGAGGCGAGCTGGGCCACCCGCACCCGGTACACCGTCCCCTCCGAATCGGCCTTCGGCGCGAGCGTCGCGGCATAGCCCGCGGCACGCAACTTGTCCCAGGCCGCCAGCGCCTCGGCCTGCTCGCGCGGGGCGGCCACCTGCACCTTCCACGCACCGCCGCTGCGGCCGGTGCCCGCGCCTTCGCGCAGATCGGTCTCGGTGGCGAGCTTCGCCAGTTCCTCCGCGCTGATGCTGCCCAGCGGGGGCGTGGGTGTGCCGGAAGGGGCGTCGAACACGCTCAGTGGCTGTTCCATGGCCACCTCGGCCTCGCCGGCGCGAGTGACGCCGATGCGGCCCTCGATCAGCACCACGAAATCGCGCCCCGGCGCTGCCTTGCCCCACAGGTCGGTGCCACGGATGCCGGCCGTCACGGTGGGCAGCGCGATGTCCACTTCGCGGCGCACGGCGGCCTTGGCCAGCGCCGAGGTGGTGAAGCGGAAGGCGCCCTCCAGCACGCGCAGGGTGGCGCGGAACACGCCGTCCTCGCGCGGCGCGGCCGTGGCGATCACGAAGCGGGCGTTCTCGCCCAGCCGTACCGCGCTGCCGTCACCCAGGCGCAGCAGCACCCGGCTCCCGGGTGCGGTGGCGATCTCGTCGGACTTCTGCAGCGTCATGCCGGCCCCGAGGGGCTGCCGGGTGCCGTTGCGCGTCACCCAGGCGGGCATGGTGAGCGCCTCCACCTGGGCGGCGGGAGCGGCCGAGACCGCGGCCGGAAGGGCGATCAGGGCAAAGGCGAGCAGGGCTTGAAAGGGTCTTCGCATCGAGTCTTCTCCAGGGGTGGGGCAGCCCGAGATACGTGCACGAACGGCCTTTGGATGGGGCCCCCCGCTATAATCTGGCGCTTTCCCGTCCGTCCCCAGCGATGCAAGCCCAATACCATCCGGCCGAAGTGGAGCGCGCCGCCCAGGCCGCCTGGGCCGCTTCCGGCGCCGATCGCGCCGTGGAGCAGCCCGGCAAGCCCAAGTACTACTGCCTGTCCATGTTCCCGTACCCCTCCGGGAAACTGCACATGGGGCACGTGCGCAACTACACCATCGGTGACGTGCTCACGCGCTACCACCGCATGCGCGGCTTCAACGTGCTGCAGCCCATGGGATGGGATGCCTTCGGCCTGCCCGCCGAGAACGCCGCCATGGCCAACGGCGTGCCGCCGGCGAAGTGGACGTACGACAACATCGCGTACATGAAGAAGCAACTCAAGTCGCTGGGCTTCGCCCTGGACTGGGAGCGCGAGCTGGCCACCTGCCGGCCCGAGTACTACAAGTGGAACCAGTGGCTGTTCCTGCGCATGCTCGAGAAGGGCATCGTCTACCAGAAGACCGGCGTGGTGAACTGGGACCCGGTGGACCAGACCGTGCTCGCCAACGAGCAGGTCATCGACGGCCGCGGCTGGCGCACCGGCGCGGTGGTGGAGAAGCGCGAGATCCCCATGTACTACATGGCCATCACGCGCTTCGCCCCCGAGCTGCTGTCCGCGCTCGACGCGCTGCCGGGCTGGCCGGAGCGCGTCAAGCTCATGCAGGCCAACTGGATCGGGCGCAGCGAGGGCGTGAACCTCGCGTTCCCGTATACGGTCGACGGCCAGCGACACCTGCTGCGCGCCTTCACCACCCGCGCCGACACTCTCATGGGCGTGACCTTCTGTGCCGTGGCCGCCGAGCATCCGCTCGCCACGCGCGCGGCCCGTGACAACCCCGCCCTGGCGGCCTTCATCGAGGAGTGCAAGCGCGGCAGCGTCATGGAGGCCGACATGGCCACCATGGAGAAGAAGGGCATGCCCACCGGGCTGTCCGTGGAGCACCCGGTCACGGGCGAGGCGGTGCCGGTGTGGGTGGGCAACTACGTGCTCATGTCCTACGGCGAGGGCGCAGTGATGGGCGTGCCGGCCCACGACGAGCGCGACTTCGCCTTCGCGAAGAAGTACGGCCTGGCCATCCGCCAGGTGATCGCCGTGGAAGGCCAGTCCTTCTCCACCGACGCCTGGCAGGAGTGGTATGCCGACAAGAGCCAGGGCCGGTGCGTGAACTCCGGCCGCTACGACGGCCTGGGCTTCCAGGCGGCCGTGGACGCCATCGCCGCCGACCTGGCAGCGAAGGGCCTGGGCGAGAAGCAGGTCACCTGGCGGCTGCGCGACTGGGGCATCTCGCGCCAGCGCTACTGGGGCACGCCCATCCCGCTCATCCACTGCGGCGACTGCGGCGTGGTGCCGGTGCCCGACCAGGATCTGCCGGTGGTGCTGCCCGAGGACTGCGTGCCCGACGGCAGCGGCAACCCGCTCAACAAGCGCCGCGACTTCCTCGACGTGGCCTGCCCGAAGTGCGGCAAGCCGGCGCGGCGCGAGACGGACACCATGGACACCTTCGTGGATTCGTCCTGGTACTACCTGCGCTACGCCTGCCCGGACAACGCCGGCGCCATGGTGGACGCGCGCGTGAACTACTGGCTGCCGGTGGACCAGTACATCGGCGGCATCGAGCACGCCATCCTGCACCTGCTCTATTCGCGCTTCTGGACCAAGGTGATGCGCGACCTGGGGATGGTGTCCATCGACGAGCCCTTCGCCAACCTGCTCACCCAGGGCATGGTGCTCAACGAGATCTTCTTCCGCCGCGAGGGCCCCCGGCTGGTGTACTTCAACCCCGCCGACGTGGACGTGCAGGTGGACGAGAAGGGCGCGCGCACGGGCCTGGTGCTGAAGTCCGACGGCAAGCCGGTGGAGTCCGCCGGCATCGGCACCATGTCCAAGTCGAAGAACAACGGCGTGGACCCCCAGGCCCTGATCGAGAAGTATGGCGCCGACACGGCGCGCTTCTTCATGATGTTCACCAGCCCGCCCGAGCAGACCCTGGAGTGGTCCGACAGCGGCGTGGAGGGGTCCTACCGCTTCCTGCGCCGGGTGTGGAGCTTCGCCCAGGAGCACGCCGCGACGGTGCGCGCCGCCGGCGCCGTCTTCGGGCCGGCGGATGCCGACCTGCGCCGCGAGGTGCACACGGTGCTCAGGCAGGCCTCCTACGACATGGAGCGCAAGCAGTTCAACACCGTGGCCTCGGCGGGCATGAAGCTGCTCAACGCGCTCCAGGATGGTGCGGGCAAGGTCAGCGCTGCCGCCGTGCGCGAGGGCCTGGGCGTGCTGCTGCGCGTGCTCTACCCGGTCACGCCCCACCTCGCCCACGTGCTGTGGAGCGAACTGGGATTCGGCGCCGACATCACGCTCGCGCCCTGGCCCGTCGTGGACGAGGCGGCGCTGGTGCAGGACGAGATCGAGCTGGTGCTGCAGGTCAACGGCAAGCTGCGCGGCAGCCTGACCGTGGCCCGCGACGCCGCGCGCGAGGCCATCGAGCGCGCCGCGCTCGAGAACCCGAACGTGCTGAAGTTCACCAACGGCGCGGCGCCGAAGAAGGTGGTGGTGGTGCCGGGCCGCCTCGTGAACGTGGTGGTCTGAGGGCGCGGTGAAGCGGCGCGCGCTCCTGGTGATGCTGGCCGTGGCGCCCCTGGCGGGCTGCGGCTTCCAGCTGCGCGGGCGCGCCGACCTGCCCTTCGAGTCCATGTACGTGGAAGGCATGGACTACTCGCCCTTCACCGGCCAGCTCAAGCGTGCCGTGGAGCGCGGCAGCTCCACCAAGCTCGTGGAGCGTCCCGAGGACGCCCAGGCGGTGCTCTCGCTGCTGGGCGAGGTGCAGGAGCGCGTCATCCTGGCGGTGTCGGGCGGCGGCCGGGTGCGCGAGTTCCAGCTGCGCTACCGGGTGGCTTTCCGCGTGCACGACGGCAAGGGCAAGGAGTGGCTGCCACGCGACGAAGTGGTGCTGCAGCGCGACCTGTCCTACGACGACACCCAGATCCTGGCCAAGGAAGCCGAGGCGGTGCTGCTGTTCAAGGACATGCAGAACGACGCCGTGCTTCAGGTGCTGCGCCGCGTGCAGGCCGTGCGGCCGGCCACCACCTTCGATGCCACCTGACACCATGGCACGCGTGCCCGGCAGCGTCGGCGTGGTGTCGCCTCGGGACATGGCCTTCGGCGAGCCCCTGCCGCTCAAGAGCGGCGCGGTGATGCCGGCCTACTCGCTGCGCTACGAGACCTACGGCACGCTGAACGCGCAGCGCTCCAACGCCATCCTGGTGTGCCACGCGCTCAATGCCTCTCACCACGTGGCCGGCACCTATGCCGACGACGAGCGCAACGTGGGCTGGTGGGACAACCTCATCGGCCCCGGCAAGCCCGTGGACACCGATCGCTTCTTCGTGGTGGGCGTGAACAACCTAGGCGGCTGTCACGGCTCCACCGGCCCGGCCACCGTGAACCCGGCCACCGGCCGCCCGTGGGGCGCGAGCTTCCCCGTCGTGACGGTGGAGGACTGGGTCGAGGCGCAGGCGCGCCTGGCCACGCAGCTGGGCATCGAGCGCTTCGCGGCCGTGATCGGCGGCAGCCTGGGCGGCATGCAGGCGCTGCAATGGACCATCGCCCATCCCGAGCGCGTGGGCCTGGCCGTCGTGGTGGCGGCCGCGCCCAAGCTCTCCGCGCAGAACATCGCCTTCAACGAGGTGGCCCGCCAAGCCATCACCACCGACCCGGACTTCCACGGCGGCGACTACTACGCCCACGGCGTGGTGCCGCGCCGCGGACTGCGCCTGGCGCGCATGCTCGGTCACATCACCTACCTGTCCGACGACGTGATGGCGGAGAAGTTCGGCCGCGAGCTGCGCGAGGGCAAGCTCAAGTTCGGCTTCGACGTGGACTTCGAGATCGAGTCCTACCTGCGCTACCAGGGCGACAAGTTCTCCACCTACTTCGACGCCAACACCTACCTGCGCATCACCAAGGCGCTGGACTACTTCGACCCGGCGCTGGCCCACGGCGGCAACCTGGCCGCGGCCCTGGCAGGGGCGAAGGCGCGCTTCCTGGTGGTGAGCTTCACCTCCGACTGGCGCTTCTCGCCGGCGCGCTCGCGCGAGATCGTCAAAGCGCTGCTGGACACCCGCCGGCAGGTCACCTACGCCGAGATCGATGCGCCCCACGGCCACGACGCCTTCCTGATGGACGACGCGCGCTACCACGACCTGATCCGCGCCACCCTCGAGCAGGTGCCCGCGTGAACACCGGCCTGCCGCGCCGCCCCGACTTCGACGCCATCGCCGCCTGGGTGAAGCCCGGCGCGAGCGTGCTCGACCTGGGCTGCGGCGACGGCTCGCTGCTGCGCTTCCTGCGCGAGGCGCGCCAGGCCACGGGCTATGGCGTGGACATCGCCGACGAGAACGTGCTGGCCTGCGCGCGCAACGGCGTGAACGTGATCCAGAGCGACCTGGAGGCCGGACTGAACGTCTTCGAGACCGGCAGCTTCGACTACGTGATCCTGTCGCAGACGCTGCAGGCCATGAAGCACACCGAGCGCATCGTGAAGGAGATCCTGCGCGTGGGGAGGGAGGGCATCGTGAGCTTCCCCAACTTCGGTTACTGGCGGGTGCGCGCCCAGCTCATGGCCGGGCGCATGCCGGTGTCGCCCGAGCTGCCCTACCAGTGGTACGACACGCCCAACATCCACCTCTTCACCATCGCCGACTTCGAGAGCTTCTGCCGCGGCCACGGGCTGCGCATCCTCGACCGCGTGGTGCTCACGGCGGGCCGCAGCGTGTCGGCGGCCCCCAACCTGCTCGGCGCCATGGCCGTGTACCGTCTCGACCGCTCGGGCGGTGGCGCTCCCGTCCAGCCCTGAATCCCCGGCCGGGCAGCCGCCCCGGCCCTCGCTCGTGCAGGCGCTGTTCACGCGCCGCATGGCGATCTGCATCTTCACGGGCTTCAGTTCCGGGCTGCCGCTGTACGTGCTGCTCAACCTGCTGCCGGCGTGGCTGCGCACCGAGGGCATCAGCCTGAAGGCCATCGGCGCCATGGCGCTGATCCAGTTTCCCTACACCTGGAAGTTCCTGTGGGCGCCGCTGCTCGACCGCTACGTGATCCCCGTGCTGGGGCGCCGGCGCGGGTGGATGCTGGTGACCCAGGCCGGGCTGCTGGGCTGCATCGCGTGGATGGGCTCGATCTCGCCCGGCCAGGACCTGCCCATGATCGTGTG